>JBEKJD010000355.1:0-3535 GCA_050011415.1 Dissulfurispiraceae bacterium
GAGAAGGGTCACCGTTTCACTGATAATATCCCATGTGGTAAGAAGCGTAATATGATTCGTTACACAATGTTCGAGTAATTCACCGGCCTTGTCGTAATTAGAATCACCGGGATAGAGCGCAGCAAAAAAAAATGAAGTATCACAAAAAACCCTATTCTGTGCGAGGATCAACGAGAGCCCTCTAAGCTGTAAAGATGTTTCTTGATGTTTTCGGATACACGCTCTTTAAATAGGAAATCTTGTCACCAAAATAAAGATGTTTTGCTGCAGCAGGATAATCCGTAAAAGTTACAACAATGGATACTTGTTGGCTTGCATACTCCGGAAGAGGGAGATGTAGTTCTTGAAAAGCCGACTGCGAGCATAAAACTGGTTATTGTAAGAAATTCCGGTGAGCTACTGAAGAGTATGGGGCAATAGAGTCTTTTCCCAAGTGCCCGTCGCCTGCCCCCTTTGCTACCCTTGAAACTTTTTTGACAGTTTTAACATTTATTGCTAACTGCCAACCCGTTGAATTGTAAGCTCATGTTGCTTTTTCCACAACTTTCTGACAACTTTATTGACATCACTGCCTGGGCGACTGTTTTATTGGAATATCTATATGGATTCATGAGTTGGAACGATAAGTCACTACCGTTTTCAGATGGCACGCCGAATGCATTACAAAAATCTGTACGACAAAAGTGACTCGGTGTTATTTCGTGGTTCGATTTCAATATGCCTGAAAGGCAACAGGAGGTGTAGAATGTCTTGTCCTTTTTTCAAAGAAGATTATATCGGTTTTTGCGGTGCTTCTGATTTCCCTTATATTCCCAGCATTATTGAACTGGAACAAACGTGTTTTAAAGACAGTTTCAAGTCTTGTGTCAATTTTAACAACTTATTAGTGACGGAGAATAACAGAACGTGCGAATTCAATACCTTAAAGGCAACTTAGGGCGTCTCATACGCACGGCGTGTTAGGTCTCTCGTAAAATCCGGATATGGAGAAAGCGCTATGAATAGCCATTGCAAGACCGATATTACAGTTAAAGTCAAACGCGAGAGGGAAGAGCATGGTGGTAAAATCAGAAAACTGGCCGATGCAATAATGTTACAGGCTATTGAGGATTTATGGATTCCAAAAGAAAGAGAGAAATGCATTAATTTTTTCACGGGAGAAGAGTTTAATATCTGTGCCGGGATGTCAGGCATGAACTTCCATGACAAAGTAAAAGTGCTTAATTTGGTCGGGAACATATTCAGGCAAAATGCTGAAACTGAAGTAAGGATACCGGATACTTTGGAGAAAAAAAAGTCACAGTCAATGCCGGACGCCGCCTTAATGTGACATCCATGGGCGCCGGGAGGGTCAGTTAAATTGAGTCGTCGGTTCAGTTTCAGCTTGCCGGTGGTCATAGTTGATGATGAGACGCATATTCTGGAGAGCTTCAGCCTGATACTGCGGAGCGCCGGCATCGGCAATGTCAGGGCTTTTGATGACAGCACTAAGGTCATGCCTTTTCTTAATGAACAAAGAGTGGCTGCCGTTGTTCTGGATCTTATCATGCCTCATGTCTCCGGCATTGCGCTTCTCACTCAGATAAAACAGGAATTTCCGGGGGTCCCGGTCATTATCATGACTGCAATGAATGATCTTGATACCGCAGTTGAGTGCATGAAAAAAGGGGCCTTTGATTATCTTGTAAAACCTGTGGAAAAGAACCGTTTTGTTTCCAGTGTAAAAAAGGCGCTGGAAATAAACGAATTGCGTAATGAGGTCCACGCCCTCAAAAGGTATCTGCTCAGCGGCACACTGACCAATAAGGATGCCTTTTCATTGATCTTCACACAGAGTCAGAAATTGTTTGCAGTTTGCCAATATGTCGAGGCTATTGCGTGCTCGCAGCAGCCTGTTTTAATCACTGGAGAAACAGGTGTCGGCAAAGAACTTATTGCCCTGGTCGTACATGATCTTAGCAGGAGAGATGGTAAATTTGTTGCTGTCAATGCGGCAGGGCTGGATGACATGATGTTTTCAGATACGCTGTTCGGTCATGGAAAGGGCGCCTATACAGGCGCTGATAACCGGCGTGAAGGTCTTATTATGCAGGCAGCCGGTGGAACGCTTTTTCTTGATGAAATCGGGGATGTTAGTGAGGTCTCACAGATTAAGATCCTGCGGCTGTTGGAGGAGGGGGTGTATTATCCGCTGGGCTCTGATATGGAAAGGCATAGCGATGCCCGTATCGTTGCGTCTACCAACAGAAACCTTCATGAAATGATGACCGCCGGAAAGTTTCGCAAGGATTTATACTATCGTTTGTCTGCGTATCATGTGGAGATCCCGCCGCTTCGGGAAAGGCTCGAAGACATACCGTTGCTGGTAAACAAGTTTCTTGATGAGGCCGCCGAATCAATGCACAAAAAGAAGCCGACATTGCCTCCTGAACTGTTTACCCTTCTTTCGACCTATAACTTTCCCGGCAACGTCCGGGAGCTGAAGGCGATGGTGTATGATGCGGTAGCGCAGCATAAGGGAGGCGTGATGTCTATGTTCCCGCTTTCCCACCTTCAAGGAAACCGAAGATTATCTGATTGAAGAAGCGATGAAAATCTCAAAGGGCAACCAGACCATTGCAGCATCCCTTCTCGGCATTACCCGGCAGGGACTCTATAAACGACTGCGGAAGGAGAAATAAAGGGATGCAACTTTTTTAACCGCAGCATTATTTATTGCATATTAGTCAACCTATTGAATTATAAGCCATAATTAAATATCTTTGTGATTTTCTGACAACTTTGTTGACATGTTTAAGCAATTGACAGTTTCCCGAAATACTTAAATTATTCTTGCGTTCACAGATAAAAGCACTTCCTTTCTTCAGATGGCATCCCTAATGCATAGCAAAACTTGTGTAGTGCGGCTTAAATCTCTTTTCTTATGTTATGAATTATGAGTTAGGTCATCTTTGGGCGGTTGATGCGTATTTCTTATTGATTACTATTTATAACGAGGAGGGCACATTGGAAAAGCATTTTGATCTTTATGACAAAGGCCTGGCTGAACAAGAAGGTGACTATTCCTTTACAGGGATCGAAGAAATAGCAACGATCGAAATCCCGGCTCCGGTGGATGCCGAAACAATAAAAGAAACCGCCAAAATAATAATGGAACAGGAGTACGATCCCTTAAAGGCATACATGCATGGCATAAGCGTGATGCCTCTTTTGAGCAAAGAAGAAGAAGTTGCAATCGCCAGACAGATCGAAACATGCGAATTCAGGATATTCAGCGCAATCTTCACCGTACCTTTTGTCCTTAAGAAACTGGCGGAGTTGGGCCGGCTTGTAAAAAGAGGAGAGGCGCAGCTTTCAGAATTTGTGCAGGACAGTGAAGATATGTCGGACATGTCGGAAAAAGAGGTTGAGGCAAGAAAGGAGCGGTTTTGGAGGATTACAGAATCGATCCATAGCATCATCAGGGAAAGGGAAAGACAAAAAAACGCACCTGCCATAAAGCAATTTCAGTACAGCAAACGCCGCATAGCAAAAA
>JBEKJD010000356.1:0-3812 GCA_050011415.1 Dissulfurispiraceae bacterium
CGCTGCCATTCCATATTCTCTGCGCCGCAACAGTCACGACCCCAACTGCAAACGTACGAAAAAACAATGAAGTAGTTGTCTGATTCGGATTTCAGACACCCTATGTCTGTTACAACCGTATCTAGAACTGATCCTGATGATTCCTTGAAATTCTTTTTAACCGGCCTGCCGTCCACAGGCAGTTTCTTGGTGATCCCTTTTTTTGAGTTGATCAACTTAATAATCTGTTTCCTGCACAGTCGATTATGCCATTGCTTACTGGAAAAGCAGGCAGATACCATTGACAGTACTGCATCTCCGCATCTAAAGGTCTTCCTTATAAGGCGGAGTTTATAGAGTTCCGGTTGAGGCAAGGCCGACTTTTCTGATACAGCAAAGGAGCGTTGTGATAGGAAAAGGGTCAAAACACAAATCGACATCACGGCAAAGTAATGTGGACTTCTCATTTTTCTGCAGAAGATGTTAAATGAATGTAAGTACCACCTGTTTCAGGAATTCCATATTTTTTTAAATCCTCACGCTTTCTAATCGGTAAATAGACCCCTTCAACGCTATAAAATCTTTCTGATTCAGTGTTGGTGCCATAACAATCACGGCCCCAATTACAAACATAGTACAAATTAATAAAATGTTTGCCCGTGGCTGATTCTAAACAGCCGATATCTGTTACGACCATGTTCAAGACTGGTCCCGGCGATTCCTTGAAATTCTTCTTGACTGGCTTGCTCACCAAAGGCAGGTTCTTGGAAATGCCTTTCTTGGAATTGACCAGCTTGATTGTCTGCTTTCTGCATTGTCTGTTAGGATTGTCAGTAGTATCAAAACAGGCCGATTCCGCAAATAATTCAGCATCGCCGCATTTCAGTTTCTTCTTTATCAGATGAAGCTTGTACAACTCTGGGTGCGGCAATTTTTCCTCTTCCGCTTCAACAGACATGCGTATTGATAAAGCGAGGATCGAAGCAAACATCGTCATAATGACTATATATTTCCCTGTTTTCATTTCTTGCCGTACTCCTTTACAAATCTATTGAAAACCTTAATGGCCTCGTCCATCTTGATTTGCTGCTGAGATGCTCCTGGAAAAGATGCCCACTGTCCGCGTAGCTTGTGAATGGCTGTTTGCATATTACCCTTTCTGACGTCTTCCAACGCATGGAAATCTTTAATGATCTGAAGTGCAGTTTTGTCCTGGGAAACCGGCCAGAAATCAGAAACGAACCCTCTATCTCTTATATTTTCCCAGGTACCATATGTTATTTGATATGCTCCTGCAGGAGAATGTGGCTTATTGAATTTATCTCGTATCTGCTTTCCTCTTGGCAACGGATGCGTGCTTCCGTCCGTGAAATGCCCACCACCATATAGCACATAATATACACCGAGGTCTTCCCTACGACCATGCTCACAGTATCTGATGAGCTTCAAAAAAGCCTGGACGTTCGCTTCGTTAACATAGTTTACACTGCCTGCCGCTTGAGCCATAGGTTTTTCTCCTTTCGCTGCCTGGACTTTCTTGTTCGTCTGCAGGTCCCACCCCGCCGCGATATTACCGCCGGGGCTGCCGTCCTCGCGCTTCTGCCGGGTGTAGGTCAACTCGATCCTGCCGTAGTTGAATGACAGGTGTTCGGTGGGCTCTTTTTCGCCTCCCCCGGCACTGGATATGGAACTTATGATGCAGTTGGTAAGGTTGTATTCCATGTACTTCACCTTCTCCTGGCCGGCACGGCAGAGCTCCAGAGTGACCGTCTTGATATGATCGCCGCCGGCGCAGGCCGCCGCCAGCTTAGGACTTGCCTTGTCCAGCGCCTTAATGATGCTGAAATCCTGGAAATTGGCCCGCTCCTGGCTTGCCCCGCCAGACGAACTGGCGGTTGCCGAGGTCGGCTGCCTTGCGGCCCAGTTGTAAGTCAACACCTCTATCCAATCCTTGTGCTTGTCATCCGTGCTCTCGCCCGGAATGCCGTCGATTTTCAAGAGTGCGTCGAATGCCATATTCCGAACCTCCCGTTATTGATTTGATTGAGGTGGTGCCGGTTAGTGAGACAGCCTGAAGGGGTGTTTAAGCAACGGCCCGCTGTTATTGAAGTTACAGGCATCAGGCAGCCTTTTTCTCTGGCAATCCTGTAAAGTAAACCTGGTCCGACCTGGTCCGGGGTCCGCTTGTTGAGGGCTTTGTGGGGGCGGACATTGTTATACCACGAAAACCAGGAAGAAAGCTCGCGAGAAAGTTCGATCCCGGAGTCAAAACTCATGAGATAGATCTTCTCGTACTTGAGACTACGCCACAAACGTTCGACGACAACGTTATCAAGACAACGGCCTTTGCCGTCCATGCTGATCCGGATCTTGCAGCCCTTCAGAACGGTGGTAAAAGCTTCACTGGTAAACTGACTCCCCTGGTCGGTGTTGAAAATCTCGGGAGTGCCGTATTTGTTGAGAGCATCCTTCAAGGCCTCCACGCAGAAATTGCTGTCAAGCGTGTTGGATAACCGCCAGGAGAGAACCTTGCGGGTTGCCCAGTCCATAATGGCCACCAGATACATGAATCCTTTGGCCATGGGAATATAGGTTATGTCAGAGGCCCAGACTTGATTGGGCCGGTCAATGGTCATCCCTCGCAAGAGATACGGATAGACCGGGTGCTGTGGATGGCGCTTGCTGGTTCCCGGTTTAGGGGCGACCGATTCAATTCCCATCAAGCGCATGAGGCGACTGATACGTTTGCGACCGATGATTTCATCCGGAGTAGAGAGCAGGGTTGCCATCGTTCTGCTGCCCGCCCAGGGATGCTGCAGGTATAGCTCATCGATCCTGCGCATCAGTTCCAGATCGCCGCTACGCAGGCCCATTGCCTGAGGTCGATAATACGTGGCTCTGGGCAGCCCCAGCAGCTCACAGCGGCGCTCGATCGATACTTCGGGATGTCCAGCGGCAATCACTTCCCGTTTCTGCGCCCGGTCAAGTTGAGACCGGGCAGTTTGGACAAAAAATCATTTTCCACCTTCAGTTGCCCGATCTGGCGGTAAAGTTCGGCTACCGTGGCTTCCTGGCTGGCCTCCTTCTTCTTTCCTTTCCCGAAGAGGTCAGCGGCATTCTCCACCAACTCCTGCTTCCAGCGGGTGATCATGGTGGGGTGGATCTTGTACTCGCTGGCCAGCTCTGCCAGGGTCTTTGCCCCGGTCAGCGCGGCCAGAGCAACATTGGCTTTGAACTCGGCTGAGTGGTGTTTCCGTTTTCCTTGCATTGAATCGGCTCCTTTTAAAAGGTGATCCATTGCTTATACACCTGTCTCATTATCCGGGTCCACTTCACTTATACACCTGTCTCATTATCCGGGTCCACTTCAGATGGACTTTACAATCTTCACCTAACAGATCGGTACATGATCGCAAGGTTCGAACTGTTTGATATTTGATGTGCTCGCAAATAGTGTCATACCCGCGAAAGCGGGTATCCAGTGTTTTGATATCTGCCTTAAATTCCTGGATTCCCGCTTTCGCGGGAATGACGAAAAGTTGTAAATTATGCTTTATTGGGAAAGCACTTTTTCCATTAACTATGTCGCGGAAAATGGGTTAATACAGTAAAGCAAGAAGTCAGGAAGGTATGGTGGATAAATCAGAGGATTATTAACAGTCTTTTACAGTTTTCGTGCCAAAAAACAAAGCAATGTAAATACAGGAGGTTAGGCGTTGGCTTTCCTTTCCGGGACAAAGCAGGGGCGTAAACTTTTTTTACGCTTGCGCCTGCCGTGTCATGTATTATGCTGATATTGTGGGGTTTATTGAATTTGTAAACAAAGTTTACAT
>JBEKJD010000357.1:0-3211 GCA_050011415.1 Dissulfurispiraceae bacterium
CTTCCTGCCTTTCTTTCATTTCCTCGGCAAAAGGACAATGAAAGTAATCAACAATCTTGGTGGTATTGTAATCTTCTTTACGCTTTCTTTTCTGAAGATATTTCGACCAAAACAGATCCGGGAGATTATCCAGCAGATCTTTTACATCGGCGCAAGGTCATCGAATATCGTGGTGCTCGTCGGCCTCTTCACCGGCATGGTCCTCGGGTTGCAGCTCTACTATACCCTTATAAAATTCGGCTCTCAGGGGGTCCTCGGTTCAATCGTCGCCCTCACGCTCATCAGGGAATTAGGCCCTGTCCTTACGGCTATTATGATAACCGCGCGGGCTGGCTCTGCGATGACAGCTGAAATCGGTATCCTCCGTATCTCTGATCAGATCGACGCCCTCTATACCATGCGGATCGATCCGCAGAGATATCTTATCAGTCCGCGGATCGCAGCATCTATAATCAGCTTTCCCCTGCTGACGGCCTTCTTTGATCTGATCGGGATACTCGGCGGATATCTCACCGGCGTGGTACTCCTCGGTGTTGATAAAGGGGCTTACTTTTATCGCATCAATTCCTATGTGGAACTGGTCGACATCAGGGGCGGGTTTATCAAGTCTCTCGTCTTTGCCGTGCTCGTCTCGACCATCTGCTGCTATGAGGGATATTTTACCCACCTTCGCACCGACAGCTACGGCGCAAAGAGCGTCAGTCTCTCGACCACCTCGGCGGTCGTATTCTCCTGTGTTATGATCCTGATCTCAGACTACGTTGTCACGTCTTTTCTTATGTAGGGGCCCCTATGGAAACGCCACTGATAGAATTCAGAGATGTCACCAAGCGCTTTGACGAAAAGACTATTCTCGACAAGATGAATCTCCTGATTTACGAAAAACAGATCACGACGATCATAGGGAAGAGCGGCAGCGGCAAGAGCGTTCTTCTTAAACACATCATCGGCCTTCTCAGTCCGGATGAGGGGAGCATACTCTTCAGGGGAAGGCCTGTTCATGAGATGAAGAAGAACGAATGGGAGGGGTACAGGAACCAGGTCAGCTACATGTTCCAGAACAACGCCCTGTTCGATTCCATGTCGGTCTTTGAAAACATCGCCCTCCCTCTTAGACAGACAACGGACCTCAGGAATAAGGAGATAGAACAGAAGGTGATGTCCCGGATCGAACAGATGGAGCTCGCCGACGTTGTCAAGCAGTACCCGTCAGAACTCTCAGGCGGGATGCAGAAGAGGGTGGCCCTGGCCCGGTCCCTCGTAACAGACCCTGCCATCGTGCTCTTTGACGAGCCGACTACAGGCCAGGACCCTATCAGGAGGAACATCATCCTGAGCATGATCGCCCATTACAGGAAACAGTTCGGGTTTACCGCCATTCTTATCAGCCATGATATACCCGATGTTTTTTTTATCTCTGACCGGATACTTCTCCTGTGGGAAGGGAAAATAGCTTTTCACGGGACCTATGAGGAGTATATGAGATTTAAGCATCCCATGATCGACGAATTTCTCAGGAGCATTGAGGGACTCCGTGACGAGCTCACAGGGCTTCTTTCAAAGGAGATGTTCAGTTACCGGTATGCCATGACACTGAGCGAAGGACGCGTCGACACGACAGTCACGGCAGCACTCTTCGGCATCAACTTTGACCTCCTTGCCGAGGAACTCGGACACCAGGCTGCCATAGAAGTCCTCAAGGCGCTGGGTGAGCAAGTGAATGAATATTTTGGTCCACTGGGGGGATTCTCATCCCGCCACAGGAGAAGCGAGATACTTACGATATTGCCCAGGGTGGGTCTTGAAGAAGCCGGGCAATTAGTGCATGATTTTGCCCGGAGGCTGGAGCAAAAGGCCCTTCCGGCGATCCAGGCGCTTGCCAGGGTCAGGACAGGGGCTGAAAAACTTTTCGAGCTATCTGTGACTGCAGGGATGTCTGAGGGCAGCACCTCTGACGACATTGATCAGATTATGGAAAAGGCTGAAGTGAATCAGAAGATAATCGCACGATATCAGTGCGGCAAGGAGGGTGCTTCGAAATGAAAAAATACTCGATCGAAACAGTTGTCGGCATCTTTGTAGTCATCGGCCTCCTCTGCGTAGCGTACATGACGGTGAAACTCGGCAAGGTGGAGCGACTACTATTCACTTTTTGCGCGCTTCGATTCAGTATCAGGATTACGGGAGGGCAGCGCTATCGAGATTGACGGCATCGAGGTCGGACGGGTTGCGCAAATGACCCTGGACCAGGAAAAACAGTCGGCATTGATCACATTGAAAATCCGGAAAGGCATCAAGGTTTATGACGACGCCTCCGCTACAATCAAGACTTCGGGACTTATCGGCGACAAGTTCGTCAAGATCGACCCGGGGGGGGGCGGCGAACTCCTCAAGCCGGCAGGAACGATTAGAGATACCACCACTCCTACCGATATTGAGGACCTTGTCAGCAAATACGTTTTCGGAGATGTCAGGAAGAAGGATAAAGATGAGACCAAATAAGTCTTCAGTGGGAAGCTGCAATAAACTTCACTTGCCGGTAAATGAGCTTGACTCGGTCTTTTTGGCCCGTGTAAACTAAGCGGGTGGAAAAAAAGATACTCAGGGCTTTTGAAGAGAGCATTGCGTTAAAGGAAAAATTCGTCAAGGAGAATGCGCCGCTTATAGCCGAAGTTTCTAAACTCATCGCTGAAGCTTTCAATGACGGCAAGAAACTTTTGCTTTTCGGCAATGGAGGGAGCGCGTGCGACGCATCGCACATCGCTGCTGAATTCGTGAACCGTTTTAAAAGAGACCGTCCCGGCCTGCCTTCCATCGCTTTGAATACTGATATGGCGGTTATGACATCCATTGCCAATGATTATGATTATTCGGAAGTTTTTGCAAGGCAGGTAAAAACATTGGGTGACCAGGGTGACATAGCAATTGCAATTAGCACAAGTGGAAGCTCAAAGAATATTCTTAAAGCGGTTGATGCGGCAAAAAAGAAAGGGCTACGGACCATTGCCTTTACCGGCCTGAAAGGTGAGAAATTTGCCGCAAAAAGTGATTACGCTTTTGTTGTTGCATCCGACGATACCCCCCGTGTGCAAGAAGTGCATATAACTCTTGCGCACGTCATTTGCCAGATGGTGGAAGAGATACTGTTTGAGGCGCCGAGGAAAAAATAAAAATTGAAGGTGAGAAGATGGGAAGTTGCGAAGTTGAATGA
>JBEKJD010000358.1:0-2545 GCA_050011415.1 Dissulfurispiraceae bacterium
CTGAATTGTCTAAGCTGATGCTGCGCTTGACGTTGTGCGTCAGCGTATTGCCGGAGACCGTGGCATGATTGGTGTTTATGAGATCGATGCCGTAGAAGTTGTCATCGATTTGGTTGGCATCGCCCGGATTGCTCCCGCCGATAATTACGCCGTCGGAGTCCCACACCCCGATGGCGCCGCCCGCCCACGGAGTGGACCGCGTCATGCCGGTCACGGTATTGCCGGTGATGGTTGCCATGGCGCCATCCTCGATGGCCATGCCGTTCAGTCCAATCGCCGAGCCGGTCACCACGTTGCGGCTGATCGTCACGGTCGGATCGGCCCCAGCCCCGGCATCCCCGAAAACGTCGATGCCGTCGCGGGTGAATCCGCTCACGGCGTTGTCGTCGAGGGTGAGCGCGGAATCGCCATAGACCACCACGCCCCAACTCTCATAGTCCGGCGTGGAGGCAAAGCCCATGATGGTACTGGCATAGAGGCCGGCCATCGTGCCGCCGGCGTCCTTTACGTTCCGGAAGAACACGCCGTCCAGCTGCGCCGTGCCCGGCGTCTTGTTCTGACCGTTGGCATCGATGGTGAAGCCTTCGATGCGGACGTCGATCGTCGAACTGGGCGCATAAGCGGCGACGATGTAATCATGGACGGTCGTTCCCTGGGTGACAGTGCCGGTTCTCGAAGACGGCGCGAGGATTTTAGTTGAATCTTCGCCTGCCCCGATGAGTTCCAGCGACTTGGTAATCGTAACTTGCTCGGTGTAAGTGCCGGCAAGGACGTCAACTCTCCGGTTCCCGCCCGTCAGCGACCCGTTGTAAATCAGGTCCACACCCTCTTGGATGCGTCCGGTCGAACCGGATTGCTCGCCTTGAGTCGTGACATAAACGGTGGAGAGATCGCCCGCAAAACCCGTGGCCGGCTGCATTGCCGCGCCGGCCGCCAAATACGGCGTGAAATCGACCTTGCCCGAGGTGTAATTATTTATGGTCAATTCGTTGGTGCTGCCCCAATAGTCACCCGACGCGTTGACGGTAGCGCTGGTGTTGGTGTTTGTGACCGCCTTCTGGCCGACGCCCGTGTAGCCAGACAGATTGCTGCCATAGATCTGCGCGGTGCCATCTGCCAGAACGCGCAATCCAGTCAGATCGTTGCCAGTCAGATCGCTGCCGCTGATGATGACATTCCCGGTCTGGCTGCCCGAACCGGCGATCACGCCGTAGTGGTTGCCCGTGATATCGCTACCTGTAATTGTGGCTGCCCCCCCAAGGTCGACGGTCACGCCGTTATTGAGGGAGTTCTGCACGATGCTGTTTGAGAGCGAAAACGTGGCGCTGTCGATCCAGACGCCGGAATCCCAGTTCTGAATCGCGAAGCCGCCCATGGCTACCGACACACCGCTGCCGCTGATATTGACGCCGACGTTGCTGCTGTCGCCGTTTAACACGGTCTGGGAGGCGCCTGTCGCCCCATCGCCCTGCAAAGTCAGCGACCTGTTGATCGTAAGGGCCTCGGAGTAGCTGCCCGGTGCGACGTTAACAGTGTCTAAGGCCGTAACGGCAATGGCGGATTGAATGGTCCCGAATGCGGTAGAGCCCCAGACCAATCCCGGCGTTTCTTTTCCCGAGATGCCCGCTTGCCAGGTGACCGTATCGCCAGCATCCAGAACATTGGGGGTATTTATATCACTTGTTACAACCCAATCACCGGCCTTATGAGTAATAGGATTGATATTGTAATCGCCGGGACTATCCACGTAGCCGATCGATAGCAAGCAGCGTGCTTCCAACGGTTCATTGGTCAGCCGGCGCATGCCCAAGCCCATCGAATAGCGCGGCGATGGACGGCGTTTTTCCCCGCGGAGTTTCTTGAAATAATTTATCAACCCGGAAACAATGGGCATCGATTGCCAATCGCCCGAGTGGAGGGAACTAGGTATTAGATTTGAGCATTGGCGTTTTTTTTCATCCTGCTCCGTGTGGTTCTTCAAATGGAAATTTGAAATTCCCCGCCTTTGTGGTTTCTTGCGTTTCATTTTAAGCGCCCTCCAAATATGAGCGTGGGTAAATTAATCTAAATTAATGGGAGTTAGATGAAAAAAAAGATCCTTCCGTCAACAAAAAAAGCAAACTCGCCTGCCCCATTTTTTTCCTAAAGTATTCATGCGGCCAGTGTGGAAAAGAACTACCTCAGTGCAAGTAAAAACTATTATCCCCGGCATAAACGAGCCTTAAACTCGGGTGGGTAAAACTCGATGAAACCCGCCTACGCTTTTACATCTTTCCGTGAATAATTTGAAATCCCAGGTGCCAATTCAGTAATATTAAAAATTCAGCTAATTGAAGAGATCTTCCCACAAGTAAAGTTATCCGCCTTTTTGTGGATTTGCTAAAAACAGTGCAAAACCATTTTTTGAACTGCGACTGAGAGGTCGTAGAACAAAATCATTTGCCGGTTTTGTTTATTGTGACTTGTTAAAAAAAAAACGATTTTTATAAATTTACCAACTATTGACATTACCAGAAAAAAACCTAATGTCAACAATCTTATTAAT
>JBEKJD010000359.1:0-2559 GCA_050011415.1 Dissulfurispiraceae bacterium
GCGTATACCTGATGTTATTAACAATCCATTCACACACAATTCACCGGAAATGCTTTTTCAAATCAGGAGATTACAGAAAGTTCATTTTTTCCCTTGACTCGCACAAGATATTGTGGTTTAATGTCTTGAACTACACAATATGATGTTTTAATTTATAAACAGTATACTGCGCGGGAGAGGGAGAAATGGAAAAGAAAGAGGGAGTGTTAAGCTTGTCGCCCAATGCGTTAACGGTTCTTGAAAAGCGTTATTTAAAAAGAAATGAGGAAGGCCGGGTCATTGAAACACCGGAGGAACTCTTCAGAAGGGTTGCCAGTCATGTTGCATCTGCTGACGCTGTTTACGGGAAATCGGATGCAGAGGTAAAGCGTACCGAGGAGGAGTTTTACGACCTTGTCACTTCTCTTTATTTTTTCCCCAACAGCCCTACCCTGATGAATGCGGGCAGGAGGCTGGGCCAGCTTTCGGCCTGTTTTGTGCTGCCGGTGGATGATTCCATGGAGTCTATATTCGATGCTGTAAAATATGCTGCTATTATTCATAAATCCGGGGGGGGTACGGGCTTCAGTTTTTCCAAACTAAGGCCAAAGGGAGATGTTGTCGGATCGACAAAGGGCATATCTTCAGGGCCTATATCATTCATGACTGTGTTTGACAATGCCACGGAAGCCGTAAAGCAGGGCGGGACCAGAAGGGGTGCGAATATGGGCATTCTGCGAATTGACCACCCTGATATCCTGGAATTTGTCACCTGCAAAGACTCCAATAACCGGCTCAACAATTTCAATATATCGGTAGGGCTTACCGAGGCATTCATGAAAGCAGTTGAAGAAGACAGGGAGTATGAACTCCTTAATCCGAGGAGCAAAAAAACCATTGCAGGGCTCAAGGCCCGGTCGGTATTTGAGACCATAATCAGACAGGCATGGAAGAATGGCGAGCCCGGAATCGTTTTCCTGGACAGAATTAACTCATCAAACCCAACCCCTGCGCTGGGAGAGATTGAGTCAACCAATCCCTGCGGCGAGCAGCCTTTAATGCCTTACGAATCCTGCAACCTGGGATCCATAAACCTTGCGAAGATGGTAAAAATTAATGATGAGGTACCGGCTGCTCAGCACGCTGCTTTCAAGCAATTTGAGTGCTCGGTTGACTGGTCCAGGTTAAAGGATGTTACCTGGAAAGCCGTCCACTTCCTTGATAATGTTATCGATGTGAACAAGTATCCTCTCAGGATGATTGAGGAAATGACGAAAGCCAACAGAAAAATCGGCCTCGGCGTTATGGGCTGGGCGGATATGCTTATCCAGATGAGGGTCCCGTACAATTCGGAAAGGGCGATTGGGCTGGCAGAAGAAGTAATGGGATTTATCCAGACCGAAGGCAGACTTGCTTCCTGTGCCCTTGCTGAAGAACGCGGGGTATTTACCAACCATGAGCACAGCGTCTTCCGTGATGAGATGCCTGTGCGAAATGCGACAGTTACCACTATAGCTCCCACCGGCAGCCTCTCCATTCTTGCGGGCTGCACCTCGGGCATAGAGCCGCTCTTTGCGGTATCGTTTGTAAGAAATGTGATGGAAGGGACTAAACTGATAGAGGTCAACCCTTACTTTGAGAAAGAAGGCAAAGAGAGGGGATTATGGAGCAGGGAACTCATAGAAAAAATTGCTTCGACAGGCTCCATTGCGCATTTCAATGAATTACCCCAGGAGGTGCGGGAGGTGTTTGTCACGGCCCACGATATAACGCCTACGGACCACATAAGGATGCAGGCAGCTTTCCAGAAATATGTCGATAACGCAGTATCGAAGACTGTGAACTTCCCTCATAATGCTACGCCAAAGGATGTGGAAGATGTTTACATGCTGGCATATAAGAAGGGATGCAAGGGTGTGACGGTCTACAGGGACGGTTCCAGGGAAGAGCAGGTGCTCTCAACAGGGAAAAGCGAAGGGGCAACACAGCATAAACAATCCGCCTCAGG
Organism: Dissulfurispiraceae bacterium; assembly: GCA_050011415.1. Lineage (GTDB taxonomy): Bacteria > Nitrospirota > Thermodesulfovibrionia > Thermodesulfovibrionales > Dissulfurispiraceae > JADFXI01. Next base: position 1,988 of record JBEKJD010000359.1, read on the forward strand.
CGGACCGTCAAAAGTCACTCCAAAAAAACGTCCCCATGTTATTAAAGGCTGCACGCGTTTGCTTAAAACAGGGTGCGGTAATCTGTATGTAACGATTAACGAAGATGAGACCGGCAAACCTTTTGAGGTGTTTACCAATATCGGCAAAGCGGGCGGCTGTGCTTCAAGCCAGGCGGAAGCTATAGGACGGCTTATCTCCCTTTCTCTTAGATCGAATGTCGAACCTGAAGAAATTGTGCAGCAGTTAAAAGGCATCTCATGCCACCAGCCGGAATGGAATGAGGGCGGCAAGGTGCTCTCCTGTTCCGATGCCATTGCCAAGGCCCTTGAGAAGTACTATCATGCGGCAACAGGCGGCGATAAGGGTAACGGCAATTCAACGAAAAATGAAATCATGCTTATCGGCGCATGCCCCGAATGCGGCGGCGCTGTTGAGCATGAAGGCGGCTGCGCAATATGCCGCAACTGCGGATTCACTAAGTGTTAGTTAAAAGACCGAAGCTGAGAAGGTGCGAAGTTGTGAAGGTGAGAGCAAAACAGAAGTTGAGAAGTTGGGATTTTTCGCACCCTCG
>JBEKJD010000360.1:0-2966 GCA_050011415.1 Dissulfurispiraceae bacterium
ATTGACCTGCAATCCATATTCGATGGTCACGAACTTTAGAAACCAAGGGCGCCGTGAATAGACTCACACAAGATGCAGCAGCGCGTCATCCATGAGATATGGATGCCTGATTGCGGAAGTTCGGTGACGTGAAGCGCTGCCTCGTTGGCTGAATGAGTTAGATTATTGTTTGGACAACCCGATCACGTCGATCGGATTGGCCCATTTTCATATTCCTCATTTTACATAAAAATTTAACTATTGCAAGTACCTGGATGAAAAATTTTAAAAAATTTTAGAAAATAGCGTTAAGATCTATGCGAAAATAAATGCAGGCGAACTATCCCCCGATCTTAGAACCTCCATTCACATATACGGGGGGTATGTAACAATTGCCTTTCAGCGGTCGGTTACCAACTCACAGTTGGCATCCAGGCACACGATTATCGCGGTTTTTTGATTCGAGTCAAATGAATTTTTAAAAATAAACCGGCTTCGTAATTAAAAAAGCGGGGTGGCAGTATTTAGTTAACTGCCACCCCGATGGTATTACTTAACAGTAAAAAACAATCGTTAGGAATCTGTATATAATTGTTTACGTTATATATTCTCCTATTTGGAACGCTGCTTGCGTACTATTGTCAACCCGCCCATTGCGGCCAGGGCCGTAAAGAGCATGGTCAAGGTAGCCGGTTCAGGCACTAATGCGATTACCACGTCGTTGCCTCCGGTGAGGCTGTTTGTGGTGGAATCGGCGTTGTAATAAACGGCATATCCCGCAAGGGCCGTAATGCCCGTAATTGGAGAGCCACTGGTCGCATAATTACTAAAGACGCCGCTTAGCGTATTCGAAGGATCGTTATTAAGCACAACCCAGAACATGTCGGTGGAAACGGGAGTATAGGATGCGTCGCTGACCGTGAGCGTTCCACCCAAAGTTACAGTATGATTGGATCCTGTGACCAGTAGTTGATCGTAACTGGTGCCAGCGACGTCGCCATTAATTTCGGCTTGATAGTTGCCGCTTAGAGTGACGTTTCCGTTGACGGTCAATTGTCCGGCGCTTTCGCCCGGTGCCAAGGTGCCTTGCACCGACAAGTTCCCCAGAACCGTACCATTGCCCCTGATGGTCACTCCACTGGCCAATGTACAAGTGCCGCCGGTAATCGTTGAAACGTCGAAATTGCCCGAGGCAACGTCGATAATAGTGCTGCTAGCACTCAAACCGTTGCCAGTGATTTTTAACGTACCGCCGCTGACCGTGGTAGTGCCGCTGTAAGTATTGGCGCCTGAAAGGGTTTCGGTGCCGCCGCCGGTCTTGGTTAAGTTAAATTTGGCCGTTATGGCGCCCGAAAAACTGCCGCTGGCATTGCCATTGCCCACGGTGAGCGTTTTGACCGTACTTTGGTTCTGAGTGAAAGTTCCGCCACCGCCGGATCCATCGTTGAGCCCGTTGATATTCAGGTTTCTGCCATACGATAGGATCGTGGCGCCGCTGTTAATATACACATCGCCCTTGCCGGCTCCGTATGGGAGAAAGTTGTCTCCACCGTCTATCCACAAATTGCCTGATTGGACGGTCGTATCGCCGCTATAGGCTTTTGCAACGCCATTCAGATAGAACCGGTCGCCGGTGGATCCAATATACGTAAGGGCAAGCTTGTTGACTCCGTCATCCGTTATTGTGCCAGACAGAGTGTTGTGCCCCGCGGAAGTTTGAGAAGTGTGGGCGTTTTTGACAGTGAGAGTGCGATTACCGTTGCCACTTGTCGTTATATTACCACTCCAGTCTAAATATCTAGATGTGCTGGAATTATTAGAATCCCAAATGGTTCCTCCATTTTGGGTTATTGTAATGCCGCGATCGCAAGCGGTCATGGAGCCGGTGGGATCGACTTTGATCGTGCCGCCATCGAGGACTACATTGTTGGTAGCGGTAACAGCGGCGCCGAGTGCGCCAGCCACTCCGCTGGTTCCCAAAAAAACCTGATATACGTAGATCGTTCCGCCGGCGGTGATCGTGGTCGTTCCGGTATATGTGTTGGCTCCATTAAGGATCTCTAGCGTACCTGGACCGTTCATTGTCATACCAGAAGCGCCGGCGATAGTCGAACTTCTGATTATATCGGTAACGGCGGCGTTACTGACTGTGATCGTGGGTGTCACGCCACCCACTATATCCAATGTAATCGTGTTGGTTCGCAGGTCGTAAGAACCCGCGGCATTGTTAAAAGTCATATTATGGACATGTACTCCACCGACGTCAACCGTAACAATGCCGGCGGTGTTGTCGAACTCGGCATCGCCGTCGGGAGTCCAAGCGACGTCGCTTGATGACGTGGAATCATACCAATTTGTCGGGATAACAGGAGTTACCTCATTCCATGCGCCTGCACCTCCACCGCCGCCGCCGCCGGTAAGCCCAGGGTCCCAGATTTGCGGTACCGCCGCCTGTCCGGTTGCGGCCGAGAAAAGGCACAACGCAATTGTCAGCAATCCAATGCCAAGCTTGAAGTAAGCTGTACGCAAATTAAGTTTCATACAATTACCCTTTCTAAAATGATGCTTAACACAATGAGTTCTCGACACTCTCAAACATTTATTCACTAGGCGGTAAAATGCCTTTAAGACGGCACAGAAGAAGGGCATGACCCGACTAAAGTTCCGCACAGGGGCATTACGAACTTGGGAAAGCAATTGCGCCGCAAGAGTCGACTGAAGAAAAATTCCGGCAGCGCTGGGCACCGATGGATTGCCGATGCCTGTTTCCCAAAACCAGAAGCGCTACCTCATTTATTGAATAGAAGAAACAATAGAAATAATGATGAACCCGGCACAGCGCCCTGGTTCACCCGTTGTTATAGTATTCATCATAATGTATTAAAAAAAAATTACAAGTACCCGGAATAAATTATTTCCAAAAAACATCATCCTCACGATAATGAATGGAGGGATTCTTAGCCGTGCTGGGGATGACAGTAGATTCA
>JBEKJD010000361.1:0-2903 GCA_050011415.1 Dissulfurispiraceae bacterium
TGTTGGTGGCCTTCAGGAAGCCCCGAATCCGGCTTTGTGGGAACCGATTATGGCCTGAGTGGGGCAATCACAGTCATGGCAGTGTAGTCGCGTCACATATTTATGACACGGCAGAGTGCTCTTGAGCTTGCCAAGCTCTGATCACGATTTACATTATTCCCGGAATCGTTACTGTCTATTTCTATAGGACCTCCCATCGAACGTAAGAAACGTTCCATTCATACTGAGTCTGTCAAGGATTGCCGACGCCGTTACTGAATCAAACACCTTTCCCCATTGAGATGGAATCAGATTAGTCGTAATGATTGTTGTCCCGGTCTCGGAGCGTTTAGAGACTATCTGAAAAAGACAGTCTGCCTGCTCCTTATTTGGCAAGGTGTAGCCGAGTTCGTCAATGCAGAGGACTGGTGTTCTGGAATAGTAATCAACGAAGCTGTACATGCTTTTCGCACGGGCCATTTTCGCATTGAGGTCGAAGAGGCTCAAAAAAAGAGTGTGCTTCTCTTTCATGATTGCGTCGTGGCAGAGCCCGGTTGCTACGTGTGTCTTGCCTACCCCTGTAGGGCCGATAAGGATCAGATTTGCAGGCTGTCTCAACCAATGCGTGTTCATAAACTCCATGAGGCGGTTCCTCGGAATCTTGGGGTTGAATGACCAGTCGAAGTCATTAAGCTGCTTCACTCGTTTGATCCCCGACACTCTCATTAGCTGCTGGATTCTCTTGTGCTGTCTCAGTTGATACTCCTCGTTGAGGAATTTCTCCAGGAATTTCTTGTCCTGTTCCGACAGGCTCTGTGGATTGCTGAGGAACCGGAAATGGCTCCACAGTTCCGATAAGTGCATCGTATTCATCTAAAGGCCTCCCTTGATAAGTGATGTGCAGTAGCCCCGGATCCTGTGGATTAACCGGGTTGTTCTGATATCCCGAAGGGCTCAGTAGCCCCTGAAGATAAGTTGTTCTACAGATATCTTTATCGATTGCGCTTTTGACTGCGCTAATGAGTGTTCCCTTCGCAATGCCCTTAAGCAGTTTGAACAGTTCATAGGAAACTCTTAGGGGATCCTGTCCGTCAGTTTCCGCTTTGCGTATGAAAAGAGCCAAAGACTGATCCATATTCATCATAAGCTGATTGATCCGCTGCAATTTATAATGAGGGCTGATAGCCAGCAGCCTCTCACGATGGGCTGGATGTTCGATTGTCTGCTTGTTGAGGAATAGACGGTTGTGCGTAGCAATGAGCTTGTGGTTAACAATAACTTCCAGACGCTCGGGATAGACCATAATATCGGCAGTCATGCCGGCATATGAGGTCGGCACCGAGTAGCGGTTGGTCTGGAATTCGATAAACGCGGTCTTACTGATCTTTGCGGTCTCATGACGATAGGGCTTGTAGGAAATTATCGGCAATGACCTGAGCCGCTCTTGTGCGAGGGCATCAGCTGGAGCTACGCCTGTAGTTCTGTGAATACGGCGGTTACGAGCTACCCGCCAGAAACTGAATTTACGATTGAGCTCATTAATATCCTTAAACTCATTAACCTTAAGAAAGCTTTCGATATCCTGGATTACACGTTCTACCTTGCCTTTCTCGTTTGCTCTTCGGGGAGTGCAGGCGCGCACTGAAAAGCCGTTATGCCGGGCGAAATCGAGTATTTGAGCGTTATAAACAATCTCCGACTTCCTGCTAATGACTATGCTCTTCATGTTGTCATAGACGTGAGTGGCAGCGGTCCCGCCGATTTCCCGGAAAGCCTCCAGGTGCCCATCCAGAAGAAACTCCATTGAGTTCCTCGGGTAGAAGCGTGCGTAAAGATAACGCGAGTACGACAGGATATACACAAAGCCGTATGCCCGGCCAAAAGAAAACTCCCATTGCATCCAGTCTACCTGAGATTCCTGGCCGGGAAGTGTACGAACTTCATGAAACGCCTCCCGTTTGCGCTTATTCCTTAAAGGCCGGGTGAAACGCTTTACTACGCTGTAGCTGCCTTCGTAGCCGCAGTCTTTGAGCCGTTCATGAACCTGTATTGCCTGCAAAAAAGGATAATCGCTGTACCACTGCCGGATCAGACTATCAAATGATGCTATGATACTATCGGCTTGTTTCTTCGGTGCGGTGCCACTTTGTCCAAGCAGCCGCTTTATCTTCTTGCGCGATATCCCCAGCTTCTCCTCGATCTGCCTTAGACTGAGCTTCTCGATATCTTTTAGATGTCTTACCTGCGCCTGCAGTTCTTCATCCATGACAAGGGCCTCCTTGAAAATGTCGTTTTGCCTGGCAGTCAGTCTACGACAGATTTTCGGAGAAAGCCATCTTGTTTCTTATCTTGTCTCTTATCACGGTCCATACGCCGCAAACGTAGTACTGTCAACCCTTAGCAGCCGTATCTCGTCTCTTATCATGTCTTTTTTCTCAGCCGGTATCCGCAAAACCAACTCCAGACAATCCTGCAAAGGAGTCTTGTCTCTTATCACTTCAGAGTTATGGTGCGATTGTCGTTCAGCGCGGCGAGATTCTCTCCAGGGCTTTACGTAGTCTTCATAATGTTTCGCCACTTCGGCGGGATGGTTTTGTTTCCACTGCTTCTGTGCTTGTAGCTTCCTTTGCCGTTTGCATTCGGGCCGACTGCACGCCCTTTGCCGATTGCCTACTCTCTTGTCAGGACTGAAGTATCTGCAGCAGTATTCGCATCGTTTTACCAATGACAACCTCCAAAGATGATCTCGGAACTGTCATTGTAAACAAACGAACTGTTATGAAGTATGATTCAGTGGTGGGTTATCTTGTTTGAATGGATACTATTTCAGCACGGCTCAACCTGGCACCGCTCTGTCCATAATCGGTGCCGCTTGCGCCAGATTCGGAACGACCATCTGCGGGGCATTTATAAGACCCCCAACA
>JBEKJD010000362.1:0-5564 GCA_050011415.1 Dissulfurispiraceae bacterium
CTCGCGTTTGGGGATTAGCATCGAAGAGGAATTTGGTCTGCTGGCTCTGAAAAGCACGGCGCCGCCGCGGGTGGCGGGCCGATGCAGCGTGTTTGCCAAGACCGACATGATCCACCTCCAGCAGCAGGCCGCTTCGGTGCATGACATCGTGGCTGGATTATGTCTGGGCTTGGCACGGAACCTTCATGGCAATCTGGCCCGCGGCAGAAAATGGTCCCGCCCTATCGCTTTCTGCGGCGGCGTGGCAGCTAACCGCGGCGTGGTACACGCCATTGAAAAGGTTTTCGGGCTAGAAAGCGGCGAACTGATCGTTCCCGACGTCCACGCCTTCACCGGCGCCCTGGGTGCGGTGCTGGTTGCGCGCGAAGATCACGCCCGGCGCGATCTGGGCGATGGCCGGCTATATACAGGGCGATTAAACCTGACGCACCTGGACAACCATCTTCAGCATGCCAAGAGCAACGTGCACTATTTGGAGCCGTTGCGTTCGAACCACACATCTCTTGACGACCAGCCCCACGACGACACACAGGGCTTGGCAATCCTCGCCTCTGTGCGTCCGGGCGAGACAGTGGATGCCTACCTCGGCCTGGACGTCGGCTCAATCAGCACCAAGGCGGCAGTGATCGATGCCGCCAACCGCATACTGGCCAAGATTTATCTGATGACGGCAGGTCAGCCCCTGGAGGCGGTCCGCCATGCACTAAAGGCTATCAAGGGCCAAGTCGGCGGCCGGGTGCGAATCCGCGGTGCGGCGACCACCGGCTCCGGCCGCTACTTGACCGGCGACTTCGTCGGCGCGGACCTGGTGATCAACGAGATTACGGCCCAGGCCACGGCGGCAACGCTGCTCGATCCCGAGGTCGATACCATCTTCGAGATTGGCGGTCAGGATAGCAAGTATATCAGCCTAGATGGCGGTGTGGTCGTCGACTTCGAGATGAACCACGCCTGCGCCGCCGGCACTGGTAGCTTCCTGGAGGAACAGGCCGAGCGGTTGGGTATTAAGATCCGGCAAGAGTTCGGCCGACTGGCCCTCAAGAGCAGCCGCCCGATCCGCCTCGGCGAGCGATGCACCGTGTTCATGGAATCCGACCTCTTAAGCCACCAGCAACATCGCCCTCCCACCGAAGACCTTGTGGCCGGCTTGTGCTACTCGATTGTCAACAATTATATCAATCGCGTTGTCGGCCACCGGCGGATCGGCCGGAGAATCTTCTTCCAAGGCGGCACGGCATTCAACCAAGGGGTCGTAGCAGCCTTCGAGAAGGTGACCGGACGGAAAATCACCGTCCCGCACCATCACGAAGTCACCGGGGCGATCGGGGCGGCGGTGCTCGCACGGCGACATCAAGAGCGCCATGGACGCCGTGAAAGCGGTTTTTGCGGCTTTGAACTGGCCGATCAATCCTACTCGCTACGCCGCTTCGCCTGCAACGGCTGTAGCAACTCCTGTGAAATCAACGAGGTCACAATCGCCGGTCGCCAGTCGCTTTGTTACGGATCGCGCTGCGATCGTTACAACCAGCGAAAAGACGGCAACCATCAACCGGAGATGCCCGACCTGTTTGCCGAGCGTCATCGCCTGCTATTGCGGCATTCCGGTCTTCCAACACCAAAAAATCCCGCACGGCCGACGATCGGTATTCCCTTGGCTCTTTTAAACTATCAATTGCTTCCATTTTGGGGGACACTATTTGGTGAGTTGGGATTGAACGTGGTGGTTAGCCCCGTTTCCACTCAGCAGATTATTGACCGCGGCGTGGAGGCCGTCCTCTCTACTCCTTGCTTCCCGGTAAAAGTGGCCCATGGACATATCCTCGATCTGATCGATCAGGGCGTGGACTATCTCTGGTTGCCCAGCGTGTTGAACATGCCGGGGGAAGGAACCGAAAGCATATACAACCAACTTTGTCCCTACATAACGGCCTTTCCCTACCAAGCCGCGGCAGTTGTCCAGCAGCGTGACGCGGGAGTGAAGATCCTCAAGCCCCCGATACGCTTCCAAGATGGCCGGCGCGGCCTGCAAAAATGCCTCCTGCCCTTGTCGAGAGAACTGGGCATCGGCAGAGCCCTACTACGCCGGGCAGTAAACAAGGCCTGGCAAGCCCAGGACGATTTTGAAGAAGCCTGCCGAATGCGTGGCCGCGAGGCACTGGAAAACCTTGACGGCGGCCGGCGGGCACTGGTCCTGGTCAGCCGTCCCTACAACGGCTGCGACTGCGGCGCTTACCTCAATCTGCCCGGCAAGCTCCGCAAACTTGGCGCAATGCCGATCCCCATGGATTTTCTTGATATTCGCTCATGTGAATCAGATGCGGATCCTCTTATTAAAAGCATGTACTGGACCTACGGCCGGCGGATCCTCCGCGCCGCGGAGATCGTCCGCGGAGATCCACGGTTGCATGCGGTCTACCTATCAAACTTCAGTTGTGGTCCGGATTCGTTCCTTATCGGTTACTTTAAACGCCTGATGGCCCCAAAGCCTTCGCTGATTCTGGAGGTCGACGAACACTTTGCCGACGCCGGCGTGGTGACGCGCCTAGAGGCCTTTCTTGAAAGTCTGGGCAGCGCCCTTCCGGCCCCAGTGCAGCCACGCGAGCCGGTTTATCAGCCTGTGTCGACTAACGGCCACTTACGGACGATATACATCCCATGGATGGGCGACCTCGCCCACGGTTTGGCCGCTGCCATCCGCGCCTATGGCCAGCCCGCCGAGGTCATACCTCTAGCCGATCAGCGAAGTATCGAGTTGGGCCGCCGCTATTGCAGTGGTAAGGAGTGCCTGCCGTGCATCATCACGGCCGGTGACATGATCAGCGTCACCCAGCGAGCGGATTTCGACCCCGACCGCGCCGCATTCTTCATGCCTGCGGCAACCGGGCCTTGCCGCTTCGGCCAGTACAACTGCATGCACAAGCTGATTCTCGGTAAACTCGGCCTCGACCAGGTGCCGATCGTCAATCCCGACAACAACAAGGAGTTCTACAACCATTGGAAGCAATTTCCCGGAAAAACACTGCGTTTGGCCTGGTATGCGATCTGCGCTTATGACCTTATTTTACGGGCTTGCCTGGCGGTTCGTCCCTACGAGAAACAGCCCGGCCGGGCAGATCAAGTCTACCAGCGATGGGTCAGGCAGTTAAGCGCGGTGATTGAAACACGGCCGCCGGAAGGGGAATTAGTAGCTCAACTGGCTCGTGCCGCCGCCGAGTTCGGGGCCATTGCCGTTGACCGCAACCGACCTAGGGTTCGGATCGGCATCGTGGGTGAGATTTATGTGCGGCATCATGAATTCGCCAACAACCATATCGTGCGCCAATTGGAGCAACTCGGCGCAGAAACGATGTTGTCCGGCTTTCCCGAATGGCATTACTACACCAACTGGATCCGCCTGGACCAAGCCCAGCGCGAGCGAAACTTGCGCCACTGGCTGGTTAATTCCTTTCAAGACTACATTCAGCGTAGGCGGCATCGCAGACTGTCGAACCCCTTCGATCCGCTCCTGGGATGCTCCGAGCAATCCCCGATCAAGACGCTTCTACGCATGGCCGAGCCTTACCTCCATTCATCGCTCCGGGGTGGTGAAGCAGTCATGTCCGTAGGCAAGATGGTCGAGTTTTTTCACCAGGGCTATCACGGGGCGATCAACGTGATGCCCTTCTCCTGCATGCCCTCTACGATCGTTGACGGCGTTCTCAAGAAGCTCACAGCCTCTCTGGACCAGATGCCGCTGCTGTCGATCAGCTACGATGGCCAGCAAGATCCCATGCTCAGCACTCGCCTGGAAGCCTTCCTATATCAGGCCCGGGCGTACCTCGCGAGAAAAACCGTCTCCCCATAAGGTCAAAATATTCTGCCGTAACGGTGTAGATAATTCGGTAGCCTACTAACCCGGTGGCTGATCAGGAACGTTAACCTTATGCTGTCGTCCTATACAGCGGCTCGACGATGACCGACCTGGGCACACTCGGCGGAACGGACAGCCATGCCTTAGGCATCAACGCCAGCGGGCCGGTCGTGGGCTATGTCGACACCACCGGCAACGCTGCTTATCACGCCTTCCTCCACAGCGGCTCGACAATGATCGACTTGAACACCCTGATCGATCCGTTCTCCGGCTGGAGGTTGCTGCAGGCATATGACATTAACGACGCTGGCCAAATCGTGGGGTTTGGCTACAATGGCAGCGGGCAGAGGCACGCCTTCCTGCTCACGCCCGTGCCTGAGCCCTCTACGGTCATACTCCTAGCCTTTGCACTGCTGGGACTTGGATGGAGGATTATGTTAGTTCGTCGTCGTGTGATGAGGAGGTGAGAGACTGTTGGCTTTTTGTAACGGCGCTGACCATCTTCACACACATAATAAGCTTGCCATTGGATGTCTAGGCCCAAGATGTTGACCACAGCAGATAGGTCATGAACAGCCACCGTTGCCAAGCTTTTTCAACAAATCCAAAACCTTGTTTTCCAAAACAGGTAATACTTCTTCGGGATCGGCACAATCCAAGTCGTCGATGTGCCACTATTCCACCTGATCCACTCAGTCAGCGAAGGACTCTTCGAGCATTTCTCGATGCTCCGCTTCTTTCAGAGCGATCACAAGAGAGGCGTCTGAAAGGTGTTGTTCCGTGACTTGCTGCGGGAATCTGGAATTGCCATTGCTACCAGACTGGAGGGATATAATACGCATGGGCGTATTGTACTGCACGGGCAATGATCGTGAAAAGAGTGATCGGAAAGCCTCCAAGAAAGGAAGAAGCCCGCTAATGCACGCATGCGGGCTTCTTCTTGAAGGATAAATTACCTCGGGGAGAGGCGGTACGCCAACCTCGGTTACATGCCGTCCACTATTATAGGGCCAGCCCTCGAACCCGGCGTATCGGCTCTTCCTTTCCGATCACATTTTTCCTTCCACACCAATGTTATCTTATACAGCATTATTTGCTTGTCAAGCATTTTATCAATCTACTTGTGGGACTTTGTCGCAAGAAACCAGGGAAATATAAGAAAGTAAAATAAAAACGGCTAGGCGACACCCTGTCGGTCTTGAGCTTGCTTTAGGCGCGAACATCTTCCAGGCGCAACCCCAGGTCGATCACCTCAAACTCATTTTGATATTCGTATCGCGGCGCGCGCTCGTTGCAGTTATTGTCATAGTGGAGCACCCCTTGGAGGATACCGACAATCGAGAATCCGGCCTTGTCAAGATCATGCAGCACTAGAAGTGGAATTTTATACTGTCCGCAAATTTCATCGGCGAGTTGTCGGCAGGCCACGACCGGCATCCCCTTAGTGCTCATAATAGCAATGTCGAATCGCTCGGCCAGTTTCACGGCCTTGAATAGTGGGAGAAAACCTTCCTTCTCAATAAAACGCAACGCGCTAAACCGATTCCAGGGTCCGCAGGTGGGAAACCGGGAAATATCACCAATGAAATCGTCGGCCTCCAAAGGATCGACCGAGTGGCCATCAATGTCCTGGAGGTAACTTCGCACGTCCAACCTGCCGAGCCCGCTAATCAGGGGACTAATCAGGGGACACAATACTAGTATTGACAAAATG
>JBEKJD010000363.1:0-14648 GCA_050011415.1 Dissulfurispiraceae bacterium
TTGTAATTGAGGGCAAAGGAGAGGGAATGCCGGCGCTCCTTGAATTCGATCGTAATGTCATACTGGCTGATCCCGGTCTCTATCTCTATCCCGGTTATTTTCAGTCCTGACGCAAGCGGTGCGATATGTTCATCATGCTGCAATGCGATCATCACATCAAAGAGCGGCGATCTGCCCGTCTCCTTCCTTACATCGAGTTCATCGACCAGCATGTCAAAAGGATAGTCCTGGTGATCATATGCTTCGATGGCAGTCTGTTTTACACTCCTGATCAAGGTCTCAAAACTGTCGCTCCCTTTGATCGTGTCCCTGAGGGCAAGGATGTTGACGTAGAACCCTATCTGATTCTCAAGGTCAGGATGATTCCTTCCCGCAACAGGCGTTCCGATGATGATATCCTGCTGCCCTGTATAACGGTAGAGCAAAACTTTCAGCGCTGTGACCAGGAGCATGAAGAGACTCGCGCCGTGTCGGCTCGCCGTTACACGCAAACCTGCAGCGACTTCATCATCCATTTCAAATGAAATAGTCTTGCCGTTAAAGGTCTTCACGCGAGGACGGGGGAGATCCGAAGGCAGATCAAGCGGGGGCAATTCACCCGAAAGTTTGCCCCGCCAATATTCTCTGTGCTCTCTTATCATTTCTGTCTGCAGAAGGTTGTTCTGCCACACCGCGTAATCCCTGTACTGCAGGGTCAGGGGAAGCAGACCCGGATGCGTGCCCTCCGCATACGATCTGTAAAGACCGGCGAGTTCTCTTTCAAGCACATGGAACGACCATCCGTCGCTGATAATGTGGTGCATGACAAGAGACAGCAGGCTCCGCCGCCCGTCAAATCTGATGAGAGTAGCCCTCAGGAGCGGTCCCTCCGACAGGTCAAAGGGGAGAGCCGCCTCGCGCGCCGCCCAGCCGCGTGCAAGCTCAACCTTATCCTCATGCTCGTCATTCGAAAGGTCGATCACCTTTAACGCGAAACCGATATCCTTTCGGACCTTCTGCACGGCGACCCCGTCCAGATCCTCGAACGTAGTCCTGAGAGACTCATGCCGTTCGACCAGTGCCTGAAACGCCCTGTTCAAAGCGTGCGCATCCAGTTCTCCTTCTATCAGGTACGCGCCCGGGATATTGAAAGCAACAAGATATTCTTCCATCCGGTCAAGAATCCATAGGCGCCTCTGCGCATGGGAGAGATCATACTGGGGCCGCTCAGGGATGACGCCGATAGGAGTGAACACGCCGGCAGCCTTCCGATGCACCAGGCCGCTCAATTTTCCTATGGTACGGTTGCCGAAAAATTCCTTCAAGCTCACATCTACGCCGAAGATCTTATATATCCGCGATATGATGCGGATCGCTTTCAGACTATGCCCTCCCATCTCGAAAAAATCGTCATTAAGTCCTACACTCTCTCTTCCGATCGCCTCTCTCCATATTTCGGCGACCTTCATTTCCGTACCGGTTTCAGGGGCGCGGCAATCAACGTCCGCACTCGCATTACCGGCCTCGGGCAAAGGCAGGGCCTTTTTATCTATTTTCCCGTTAGGTGTAAGCGGGAACCTCTCCAGGAAAACAAAATAAGACGGCAGCAAGTATTCAGGCAGCCACTGGCCGAGATACTCTCTCAAATAGGACCGGCCTAACTCTTCCCCGCCTATGCAGTAGGCAACCAGGTCCATAGAGCCGGAACTCAGCTCCCGGGGAACAACGACAGCCCCCTTTATCCCCGGATGGGCCTTCACCCTCTGCTCGATCTCAGCAGGTTCAACCCTGTATCCCCTGATCTTGACCTGGTCGTCATTCCTGCCAAGACATTCGAGCTGACCGTCCGGGAGAAAACGACCGATATCTCCGGTCAGATATATCCTTTCCCGCTCATTGAAAGGCGCGGCGATAAACTTTCCGGCTGTGAGTTCGGGCAGTCTGTAATAACCCCTCGCCACCCCGCAGCCGCCTATGCATATCTCCCCGATAACTCCAGGAGGCATCAGCCTGCCCTCTTTCGAGAGGATGTAGACCGTCTCATTCAGCAGCGGTGATCCGATCGTAAGTTTTCCGTCATTCAATTTCTTGGATGTCGACCAGATAGTCGTTTCGGTGGGGCCGTAGACGTTAAAAATATCCACATCAGACACAAGCGGCTGGAGAATGCCGAACAGGTCCTCAGACAGAGGCTCTCCTCCGATGAGCAGAACCCGAAGCGAGCGAAGAGAAGAAACGTTTCCTTCAGCCAGCAGCATTCTAAGGCGTGATGGCGTCACCTGAAGGACGGATATGCCGCGTTCCCTGATCAGGCGCAGGATCTCTTCGGGGTTCCTGATCACCGCATCCGTCGAGATCACAACCTTTATCCCCGTGAGCAGACTGTTGATTAATTCGAGGACCGATATATCGAAAGTGATCGTCGTAAGCGCCAATAATGTGTCTGACGACCGAAGACCGAAAACTTCCGTGAGGTTCAGGTTGAAACTCGTGACATTGCGGTGCGTCACCATCACACCCTTCGGGTCCCCTGTGGACCCGGAGGTATAAATAGTGTACGCAAGGTTGTCCGGTGAAAGAACGTGAGGGGGGTTTCCCGTCTTTTTCCCCTTCAATGAAACGAAGTCGCAGAACTCGGCTGCTACGGAATGTCGCATCCTTGCGATGTATTTCTCCTCTGCCAACACGACTTTGCACGCGCTATTAATGAGGATGTAATCGATCCTCTCCGCAGGGAAGTCTGGATCAATCGGCACATAGGCCGCGCCGGCCTTCATAATGCCGAGCATCCCGATGAGCATGCGTTCGGAACGGTCCGCCATGACACCCGCAAGGTCATCAGGGCGGAGAGCATAAGTATCTATAAGGTGATGGGCAACGACGTTCGCGCGCTCATCGAGCTCCCGATAGGTTAGATTCCTGTCTTCGCAGACTACTGCCACTGTATCCGGCGTCATCGCCGCCTGGTTTTCAAACATCTCGACCACTGTGTTCCCAGGCGGGATGGCTGCCGATGTATTGTTAAAAACGTTCAGGATTTGATGCCTCTCATGCGGAGAAACGATCTCTATGTCGCATATCACCTTCTCCTCGTTTTCAAGGACGCCGTCGATAACTGCCTTTAAATGCCCCCCTATCGCACTTATAACTTTACTGTCATATGCTTCGGCGTCATAGCCGAACCTGAACATTAGCGTATCACCCGGAAAGACCGAAATCTCTACCGCGTAATTAGTCTGCTCGAACATCGAAAAATGGTCGATGGCCAGTCCTGACAACGCCTCGACCGTTCCAGCAAGTTCTTCATTCGCGGGATAGTTCTCAAAGACCATTATGTGGTCGAAGAGATCCTGCCTGAGCAGCGTCTCCGCCTGTATCTCAGTCAGCGGGTAATAGTGATGGCTGCGGCCCTGAATAGACGCTGCATGGACCTCCATGAGCAGTTCCCTGAAAGTGCGCATTCCACCCGTTCTTATACGCACGGGGAGCGTGTTGATGAAAAGGCCGACCATCCTTTCGATGCCGGCAATCTCATGAGGGCGGCCCGACACGGTCATGCCAAAGACCGTGTCATCAGTATTGTTGTACTTCGCAAGCATGATACCCCAGAGGCACTGTACCACTGTATTGAGTGTGACCCTGTTTCGGGAAGCGAGTTCGACAAGCCTCCCAGTCCTTTCACGCTCTATCTCTACCCATACATTGTTGAGATCATACTTTTTGTCCCGCGCCGGCGGCCGCTTTCCGGGAAGTCTTGCAAGGTGCTGGTAGTCCGCCAGGTATTCTTTCCAATACTTCTTCGACGATTCCCGCTCCCGCTTTCCGAGCCATTTGATGAAAGCGCTGTAAGGGGTGGCTTCAGGCAGAACAGGCGCGATTCCCGTCTTGAATGCACGGTATATCTCGAAAAGCTCTTCCTGTACGATATGCATGCACCAGCCGTCCATTATGATATGGGGGAAGCTCCAGACCACCTCAAAGCTATCATCTCCGAACCCAAGTACGCTGACGCGCATCAGAACATCCGAACTCAGTATAAAAGGCCGTTTTCTGTCAGTCTGTTTATAGTCCTCGATAAATGCGTCGCGCTCAGCCGGAGCGAGTCCGGGCCTGTCTTCAAAGCGGAAATCGACGGTCCTCTCTTTCAGAACCACCTGAAGAGGTTCGGGAACATTCTTGTGCACAAAGACTGTCCTCAATGAGTCATGTCGCCTTAGAAGTTCGTTCCAGCTTTTCTCGAAGACAGGGACATCCAGTCTGCCGGAGATGCGGTACGACATCTGCTGAAAATAGGCCTGCGAGTCCGCCTCAAAGAGCTGGTGAAACAGCATCCCCTCCTGCAGCGGGGAGAGGCCGTAAATATTTTTTATGTTTCTTTTATCTATTGTCTTACCTCCCGGCAATCTTCCGCTGCTCTTAAATGCGGCGTCTGCATCATGAGATAAAAAGGATCTATCCGCCAAGGCCTTCTAAAACCTTATCCAGTTCATCGATGCTGAGACCTTCGTAATCTATATCACTCGGCGTGATCTCGGTGGATTCACGACTAAGGCAGTGGCCTATAATCCTTTTAAGTTCACTTTCATACAGGGTGATGAAAAGGTCTATAGTATCCGGCTTGTAATACAGCCGATTGAAGGACACGGACACGTCGAGCCTTCCACGTAGCACGATCCCGCTGATGCAGAGATCATGTTCCGCCTCGAAAGCAGGGCTTACCGCATTCCCCGCTGTCTCCTCTGCGATTGAAAAAATATCTCCGCCGAAATCCTCATCGAAACGGCCCAAATAATTAAAAACGATATGAGGCCCCCTGACAGGCGGCAGTCCTTCCGTGGAGAGGTATTTCAGCACTCCGTATCCCACACCTTTATTAGGCGCCCGTCTCAGCGTCTCCTTCACCTGTTTTATCTGTCGCCCAAGGTCTTCCGTATCAGGCAGCTCGAGGAGCACCGGATAAAGACTTGTGAACCACCCCACGGTCCTGCTTATATCTATACCGTCGAATAGCTCCTCCCTGCCGTGGCCTTCGAGGCTCAGAAACAGTCTGCTCATATTCCGCCACTGCTTGACCGCCCTTGAGAGGGCTGTCAGCAACAGATCATTTATTTCGGTATTATACGCGCGATGCGCATTTCCCAGAAGTGAGGCCGTCTCCTGAATTGTCAGGGCAAAGCCCTTACCAGCCATGTCACCGAACCTGCTGTTCTCCTGTCCGCGCGAAGTAAAATCTTTTTCCAGGCTCCGTACAGGGTAGGATTCGACAGCCTTCCAATAATCTCTCTCAACTTCCAGAGCAGGACCTGCAGCGTATCTCCGCATCTCTTCTGCCCAGCGCTTGAAAGAAGCGGTTTTGGCAGGCAGCCGGATTTCCTCGCCGGCGCAATACTGCCTATACCCAAGCGCGAGATCGTCGAGCACTATCCTCCACGATACGCCGTCGATGACCAGGTGGTGGACCACTATGAGCAGGCGGTCCCCATCCGCGAGGCGGAACAGCATCGCCTTCATAAGCGGCCCGCTTTCGAGCTTCATGCCCGACTGCAGTTCATCGGAAAGCGCAGCAAGGATTGCGGCGGCATTCTCTTCACCGCGCAGGTCCCTGACCTCGAAATGGAGGGGACATTCCAGTCCTGCATTCTCCTGGATGATCTCTCCCTCTCCGAAGCGGTAGCGCATGCGCAGAGCGTCATGGTGCTCCTGTATCCTGCCGAACGCCGCGCGGAGCGCATCTTCGCGAAGGCCCGCTTTGGAGTAAAGCGTCACAGCCTGGTTGAAATGGTGCAACTCTTCTTTATGCTCCCTGAAAAACCATTCCTGTATCGCTGTAAGAGGCGCCGGCCCTGATATTGGCCCCTGCTCGCTCCCATTCCCGGCCGTCAAAACGCGGCAGGCAAGTTCCGCAATAGTCGGATACCGGAAGATATCCTTGATCTCCAGCTTCAGGTTGCTCTGGTTCAGACGGGACGCTGTCTGGATTGCCTTGATCGAGTCGCCTCCGAGCGCAAAGTAATTGTCATGAATTCCTATATTTTTCCTGCCAAGCACGGTCTCCCAAATTTCGGTCAGCTTCTCTTCGATTTCATTACCCGGCCCAGCTGACTCGCGGCCCAACGTAATGATCGAGGTCCCGGGGTCAGGCAGGGCTTTCCTGTCGATCTTGCCGTTGGGAGTAAGTGGCAGTTCCTCCATCTTCACAATATATGCCGGTATCATGTAACCAGGCACTATCCTGCCAAGATGCTCCCGCAGGGCCGCCACACTCACCTCGCCCCTGCTCACCACATACGCCGCCAACATCCCCACTCCATATTCCCATCCGGCAGCCATCTCCCTATATCTCCCGTCAGATACAGTCTCTCTCCTGCCTTGAACGGGTTCTCTATAAACTTCTCCGCTGTCAGCTCCCCGCGATTCAGGTATCCGCGCGCAAGCCCCACGCCTGATACGCATATCTCTCCGTACACTCCCACAGGCACAGGGTTGAACTCTTCATCCACTATATACACCGAGATATTCGAAATAGGTCTGCCTATCGGAATGCCGCTCTGATACCGGCGCGCACCATCCACTCTGTGATACGAAACACACACCGACGCCTCTGTCGGCCCATATGCATTGATATAGTTCTTCAAACCGCTGTAATACTCCGCATCCTTCACCACCGCCGCCTCACCAGCCGTGATGATCGTCCTGACCGTCTTTAACTCCTCCCCTTCCAGACTGTTCAGGTACACAGGAGGCAGCGTCACCACTGTCACACCCTTGTCCTCAAGGTACTTACTAAATTGCCCAGGGTCCGCTATCGTATCCCTGTCTGCCACTACTACCGCCGCGCCGCAGAAAAGCGCCATGAATATTTCATACATGGAGGCGTCGAAGGAAGAGGAGGCGAATTGGAGGCACCTGTCACTTGCCCCGATGCCAAAAGACTTTATCTGATCAAGCGACATATTGACAAAACCGCCGTGCTCTATCATCACCCCTTTGGGAAGACCGGTAGAGCCGGAAGTGTATATCACATAGGCAAGGTCTCCGGCCTTATTCACCACGGCAGGGTCCGTAACCTCTCCCTCCGGAAAACTCCTTATGTCCACCACTTCAGGCCCGGCCCCAAAACCTTCAGTAGTCCACTGCTCCAGACCCTTCCCCTCTGTCAGCACCACTCGGCACCCGCTGTCACTCACTATATATCCTATCCTCTCCTCAGGATAGGAGGGGTCTATCGGAAGATATGCCCCGCCGGCCTTCATTACCCCCAGCAGCCCTATCACCAGCCACTCCGAACGCTCCACCATTACACCCACAAGTTCATCCCGCCTGACGCCATGGACAGCCCTTAGATAATGAGCAACAACGTTGGCATGCCCGTTGAGCTGCCGGTATGTCAGGACCGTATCACCGGTTATCACTGCGGTATTGTCCGGTGTTTTCAGTACCTGCTCCTCGAATAAGTCCACAATAGTCTTGCCCGAGGGATACTCCGCCGCCGTCCCGCTGAACCCTTCCAGAAGCAGTCTCCTCTCTTCATCCGTGAGAATGTTCAGCTCCTGTATCCTGCGCTCCGGGTCCCGGACAATGCTCCGCACCAGTTCGGTAAAATGCCCTCCCATACGGACTATCCTGTCTTCATTGAAAAGATCGGTATTGTAATTGAGGGATAGCGTGATCCGGCCGGCTGCGGCGCTGAAGAGGAATGTCATGTCAAACCTGCTGACGCCTGCGTCAGTCTCGAAAGGTCTGATCTTCAGATTGCCGAAATCCGGTAAGGCACGGTCTTCTTCCTCAAAGACCATCATGACACAGAAAAGCGGCGTCCTGTTCACTGCCCTCACGAGGTCCAGTTCACTCACTAATCTGTCAAAGGGATATATCTCATGCTCATACGCTCCGCTGCAGGTATCCCTGACCTTATCAAGAATCTTCCGGAAACTTTCATTCTTATCCAGCCTGGTTCTCAGCGCCAGTGTATTCACATAGAACCCGATCTGCTGTTCCAAGTCAGGATGATTCCTTCCCGCGATCGGCGTCCCTATAATGATGTCCGTCTCACCGGTGTAATGGTAAAGCAGCGTCTTGAGAGAGGCAAGCAGCACCATGTAGAGGCTTGCGCCTGACGATGTTCCCAACCGGCGAAGTCTCCCGGTGGATTCTGCGTCCAAAGTAAAAGCCATGGTCTTCCCGTTAAAGACGGCAGAGGCCGGACGGGGACGATCAGCAGGCAGATCAAGAGACGGTATTTGACCGGACAGTTTGTCGTGCCAGTAGTGTTTGTGTTCATTCATCCTTTCAGACCCGAGCAATGCATTCTGCCACGCAGAATAATCCTTATACTGAATTCTCAAAGGAGGAAGCGGGTTTTCGCGTCCCGATAAATACGCCCTGTATAGCTCAGACAGCTCATTGACCATGACCTTAATTGACCATCCGTCGCAGATGATGTGGTGCATTGTAAGCACGATCACATAGCGCCCGGAGGCGGGCCTTGAGGCATTTTCGAATAGCCGCAGTATCCGGAGCCTTACAAGCGGACCTTCCCCCAGATCAAAGGGCCTCCTGGCCTCCCGGGCCGCATATTCCTTCGCCTTTATTTCCGCATCGGGAGCACAGCTCAGGTTAATTTCCTCCACATCGTTGAAACCGACTTCAATTATTCTCTGTTTTGGTTCGCCCCCGACCGTGGTAAAAATTGTGCGCAGAGATTCATGGCGTTGCGCCAATGTGACGAATGCCCTGCGAAAAGCATCTGCATCGAAGTCGCCTTCGATAAGTACCGCCTCGGTATTGTTGTAGGCAACAGAGTTCTCCTCCATCCGGTCCAGCACCCACAAACGCTTTTGCGCGGGCGAAACGTCATAGAAATCACGCGACTCTGTCAGGGATATCCCGCTGTAAACGAGCTTCCCGGCCCGGCCGATAAACTTCGCCAGTTCCCGTATCGTCGGGTTCTCGAAAAAAGTCCTGATACTTATATCGACCTGAAACGTCTTGTATATCCGCGAGAGTATCCGTATGGCATGCAGGGAATTGCCGCCGATCTGAATGAAAGGATTGTTCACGCCCACTTTCCTGAGCCCTAAAATCTCCCCCCAAATACGTGCCAATTCCTCTTCGCCCTGGCCGGTGGGCGGCTCGAATTTTATCTTGTCGAACATAAGCTCTTCGGGCTTGGGTAGGGCTTTCCTGTCTATTTTTCCGTTGATGTTCAGCGGGAATTTTTCAAGCCTCACAAAGAACGAGGGAATCATATATGAAGGAAGATATGTCCTCAGATGTAATATCAGATCGCCTGCTTCCGTGCCCTCAACCCCGGTGTAGTAACATGCGAGCGTATCCTCATGAGCGCCCGTCTTATAAGCGACCACAAGTGTCTGCTCTACAGCGTTGTGCAAGAGCAGCGCCTTCTCGATCTCGGCCAGCTCTATCCTGATCCCGTTCAGCTTAATCTGTCTGTCAAGCCGGCCTATCAATTCGACGCTCCTGTCAGGTAGATATTTCCCGAGATCGCCCGTTTTGTAAAGGATATCCTCCCGTTCGGTGACAAGTGGGTTCTGAACGAAAGAGTCCCTGTTCAACTCAGGGGCATCGTAATAACCCTTGCTCATAAAAGGCGTCTTAATATATATTTCGCCGATCTCGCCCAGGCCGCAGAGCCGCCCTTCCTTAAGGATAAGCAGGGCTGCGTTCGATATGGGCTTTCCGATAGGGAGCATCGCATTTGGAACCGGTTCCTGATCTCCTATCCGGTAAAAAGACTTTGCCAGTGTCGTCTCGGAGGGGCCGTAGAGGTTCACCAGTTCCGCATGCCTGCCGGCAAGTCTCCGCCACTTGATCACATCGCTGCCGTATAGAGGTTCCCCAGCCAAAAGAATATGACGTGCCGCAGATACCGGTTTCCCGCCGTTCCAGCCGTCTTCTATCTCTTTCATCATCAGCCGGAATAGAGAGGGGACGCAATGAATAAGAGTGACGCCGGATTCATCGAGCCATTTCATCAGGCGGCCCGCATTTGTCCTCACCTCAGTGTCGGGGATACAGAGAGTTCCACCCGCGATCAGAGGGACAAAAATATCTCTCAGGCTGACGTCGAAGGTAGTGGGAGCGAGAAAGGAAACTTTTACGTCCTCTGTCAGGCCGAATTCGCCGATCTCCCAATGGATGAAATGGCTCAATCCCTTGTGGCGCCCCACAATCGCCTTGGGATCGCCGGTGGACCCCGATGTATAGATAATGTAGCCGGCGTCGTCACGGTCGGATATCTGGGGAGGGTTGTCCACTTCCGGACTCACTTCTTTTTCAGTAATTACAAGAATGGGCAGCCTCTTCTCCAGGCCGGCAGCGCGCATCTGCCGCAGAAGGTCTTCCTTCAGTGCCTCACCGGTTATGATTATTTCCGGCCGGGTCTTGGTCAGAACATATTCCAGGCGCTTCTGCGGAAAATCGATCTGCAGCGGAAGAAATGTTCCGCCGGCTTTTGCGACACCGAGCAAGCTTTCAACATACTCTATGCCTGGGGGAAGGAATATGCCCACGATACATTGCCGCTCAACTCCACGATGGATCAGGGCCCAGGCGACCTCGTTTGCGCGGCGGTTGAGAGCCGCGTATGTAACAGTCCTTCCGTCTTGTTCAATAGCGATACGGCAAGGGAATTTCCCGGCCGTATCTTCGAATACGCTGTGGATAATTTTTTTATTTATCACTTTTCCCTCATTCATGTGTAATCCGGCATATGAAACAGGTCAAGGAATATTTCGAACGTAAGCACGATCATCAGCAGATCGTTGTCAAATGTCTGATTCACGCTGAATGCTTCATCCGTGTACATTGTTTTCAGACGCTCTATCGTATCAGGATCGAAATATCCCTCTCTCTTTATCTTTTCACGCGACAACAGATCATTGGCCCACTCGCCATTCCGCCTCAGCAGAAAAGGGCTGCCCGGCGCAACAAAACCGAACTTCTCCCTCCTTATCACCTGATCAGGCAGATACCTCTCCGCGACCTTCTTTACGATACTTTTTTCGATCCCGTTCTTAATGAGAAAACCTGCCGGAATCGTTTTGGAAAATTCGATCACATCAATATCGAGAAAAGGGTACCGCGCTTCGACGGAATGGGCGAGAGAAACGCGGTCGCCATGGTCTGCAAGGAGATGGTCCGACAGTCGGAGTTTGAAATCAGCGTAGGACCTTTTATGCACCGGATGTCTCCCCTTGAGCCTGGACTTGTTGATCAATTCCTTTCCAGTGCTCTCAAACTCGCCCAGCCGCGCTCTCATACCTTCGGAATAGAGCGCGGTCTTCGTCTCCCTGAACTCGTAAAAATTCCTTTCGTAGAGGAAGCTGCCGTCCCCCCAGAACTTTTCTCGCAGTTGCCGTTCGAGAAGAGCCTCTACATCGAATAAGTCTTCGGGGTGCTCCTGACGGAGCATGTCGAAGCGGTACCCTACATATCCTCCGAATATCTCGTCGGAGCCCTCTCCTGTCAAAACCACTTTTATGCCGTTGTCCCTGACCATCTCGGAAAGAGCGAGAGAGCAGGTGTCGTATGATTCCTTTAAGGGGCTCTCCGCATGATAGACCGCGTCTTTCAGCCTCGCGCCGATATCAGGCCACTCAAAGAGTATTTCGTGGTGCATAGAACCGACGCGCTCCGCCATCAGCCTCTGATACTTTCTCTCATCGATATCGGGCTGATCAAAACCTATCGAGAAAGAATGCCATCTCGCTTCAGGCCGGAAAGAATTGATAATAGCCGCGATCAATGAGGAATCGAGCCCACCGCTAAGATAAAATCCGACCGGGACGTCGGCCTGCAGTCTGCGCTGCACAGCCCTGCGCAGCAGCTCATCCAGCCTCCCGCTGTAATACGCTTCTGGTTTGCCGTCCTCACAGCATCCTTCATGCGGATAGACCAGGTCCCAGTATTCGCTTTCTTCAACCTTTCCGTCCCGCACTTCCAGGTAGTGTCCGGGCTTAAGACTCCTGATATTCCTGAACATCGTATACGGGCTCACCAAGCCGGGAAAGGTGAACACCATGTCGAGTCCGGTGAGATCGACCTCTCTCCGAACGCCGGGATGGGCAAGGAGCGCTTTTATTTCAGAACCGAAAATGAACGCGTCCTTCGAAACAGTATAAAAAAGCGGCGCGATACCGACATGGTCTCTCGCAAGGAAAAGGGACTTCCTCTTCCTGTCATATATGGCGAAGGCGAATTGACCGTTTAGCCGGTTCAGGAAGCCTGTCCCGTTCTCCTCATAAAGATGAACCAGCACCTCGACATCGCAATTCGTCGCAAAAACATGCCCCTTCGCAATCAGTTCCACTTTCAGTTCCCGGTAATTGTAGATTTCACCGTTACATACCGAAACCAGGGACCCGTCTTCATTGAAGTGAGGCTGATTGCCATGAGCGAGGTCGACAATCGACAGTCTTCTGAAGCCGAAACCCAGACCGCCGTCGATATAGAACCCCGCATCGTCCGGTCCGCGATGGACGAGCGTATCCGACATGGATTCAAGCAGACCACGGCTGACCCCGCGTTCGCCCTTTATATCAAAAGTGCCGCAAATCCCGCACATTAGACTATTTCACCTCACCTGCTCCGCACCGGACCGAAGGAACACTCCTCCGGAAAAGGCTCCTTATCATCTGCGCTAAAAATCTTCATCAATTTCCAGTATGGAATGGATAAAGTCCATCTGCTCTCCCTTTTCCGCTCCGCTCGTCAGCAGTCCTTTCAAGTCCGTAACAGGGATCTCCGGTTGTTCCGCAACAGCGCCAATTAAAGTGAGGATACGGTCCTTGACCTCAGCGATCCGTCCTGCTGAATAAGCCGCTCCGTTATACCGCACCATGAAAGACATCCTCTTGCCGGGCGTAACTTCGATAGAGAGAGCGTAACTCGTGTGCTCAAAAATCTCAATACTGCTTATGGTAAGCGCGGTGCCATCTCCCCCTCCTGACACTGACAGCTCTTGTTCAAGCGGGTAATTCTCAAAAACGATCACATGGTCCAGCAAATCCTGTTTCAACACGCTTTGCGACTGTATATCCGCAATAGAGCAGTAATGGTGCGCCTCGCCTGAAATGGAATCTTTCTGAATATGCCGTATTAAATCCCCGAAGCTCTGTGCAGCGCCAGTTTTTATGCGTACCGGTACTGTGTTCAGAAAGAGCCCGATCATACTTTCAATGCCCGGCAGTTCCGCAGGCCGGCCCGAGACCGCTGCGCCGAATACAACATCGTCGGACCCGTTGTATCCGCTCAATACCACCCCCCAAATGCCCTGGATGACGGAATTGACAGTCGCTTGATTCTCTATCGCTATGTCACGGAGCTTCGAGGTCATGTCTTCCCCGATGGTAAAATTCTCTATTTTCAGGACATGCCTCTTACCGTTGGTTTCTCCCATGTCTGTCGGAATTGTCGCGGCCCTCTCATAGCCTGACAGGTAATTCGCCCAATAGTTTACCGATTTCCCCCTGTCCATCTCCTCAAGCCATGCAATATAATCGCGATATGGCGTGACCGGTTCAAGCTCAGGCCGCTCAGCGTTGCGTAATGCCTCATAGAATGCAAACAGTTCTTTGAAGATCACGCCATAGCACCATCCGTCCATCAGGATATGTGGGTGGCTCCAGATCACTTCAAAGACATTCTCACTCAGCTTGAAAACCTTCACCCGCATAAGCATGTCCCTGGACAGGGCGAACCCACGTTCGCGGTCCTTTTGCCTGAATTCTTCGATGTGTTCGCGCCGCCGATACTCATCTTCCGTGCTTATATCCTCGAAGCCGAACTCGATTTTCCTCTCCAATGCCACGACCTGGAGGGGCCGTTCGGCTATCCTGTGAGCAAAAGAGGTTCTCATGATGTCATGTCTCTTCACCAATTCATTCCAGCTATCTTCGAAAATTTCTGTATCGAGCACCCCCTCAAGCGCAAAGGAAAGCTGCTCGAAGTAGGCGGTTGAGCCGCTTTCATACAGCGTGTGGAAGAGCATCCCTTCCTGCATTGGTGAAAGGGGATAGATGTCCTTGAGATTGCCCCGCTCCAGATCGCACATTCTGTAGACTTCCTCAAGCTCTCTCAGGCTGAGCCCACTGTACGTCAAATCCCCGGGAGTACGCTCCTGGGTCTCTTTCCCCTTGCAGTGCGCGACTATTTCCCTCAGTTCGTCCCTGTACCATGACAGGAGGGTTTCCGCTGTCTCTTTTTTATGAGCTTTCCTGTTGTATGTGAGGGTAAGCCTGAGCTTCCCTCCCAGCGTCATCCCTTCGAGGTCAAGGAGGTGGTCTCTCCTGAATCCGGGCGCTACCGTATGGAGAACAGTCTCCTGCTCAACAGTGAAAATGTTATTGCCGGCCGCGCCGTCAAGGCTGCCGAGGTAATTGAAACATACCTGCGGAACCGGAGATGATATAAGAGCCCCCCTGTTTCCGGACTCCGGCATATACTTCAGTATCCCATATCCTCTCCCCTTATCCGGTATTTTCCTCAGGGACTCCTTTATGCCCTTTAGCTGGTCTCCCATATCCCCTGATTCGGGCAATTCAAGGGCAACCGGATAC
Organism: Dissulfurispiraceae bacterium; assembly: GCA_050011415.1. Lineage (GTDB taxonomy): Bacteria > Nitrospirota > Thermodesulfovibrionia > Thermodesulfovibrionales > Dissulfurispiraceae > JADFXI01. The sequence continues at coordinate 14,559 of JBEKJD010000363.1, forward strand.
AAGACCGTGAACCATCCCACTGTCCTGCTTATATCGATCCTCCCGGGCGCATCCTGCCTGCCGTGCCCCTCCAGTGTAATGAAAGTAATA
>JBEKJD010000364.1:0-12409 GCA_050011415.1 Dissulfurispiraceae bacterium
GTTACTATAAATCGTTTTTTTGGCATGATGAACTTCCTTGTTCGAGATTCGTTTCTCTAATATAAGGAAGCATACCATCATGCTTACGTATCAACAATATTAGTTGTGGTCAGGTACTAGTGTAAAATGTCGTTTTCTGTAATACGTAAATATTTCTTCCGGCGTGGCAACTTGGAAAGGATACCCGCCAAGCCAATCCAACCAGTAAATCACGACCGACATACCGCGTTCTTTTTTGTAATCCGCATAGCGGCGCCATAGTTTACGAAACGTGAACATGTCCCGAATTAATCCATTTACCACATTGAACGGGGAAAAAAAGCTTATTACGAGTGCACTTCCTAATGGACCGGAGCAGTAAAACTTTTTTATCCCATGCCATATCCTGGACCGCAGCCCCTGGTCATTGTATATTGCCAGAAAAAGTCGTCCCCCGTCTTTCACGGGAAGACAGGCATTTTCCAGCGCTTTCCACTTGTCTCCGGTATGATGGAGAACGCCGAACGAGTAAACGATATCGAACTTTTTTAAGGATTTCATATAGTCAAAGTCGAGTGCGGAGCCCTGTTCAATCTTCCAGTCGGGATCGTTTGGAAAGAAACGCCTTTTTAATTCGGCAGTGCAAGCCACAGATATCGAAAAGTTCGACCAAGGAAGACGCTGCCGCCGCAATCCGGTCCTCGTCCAGAGTGTTCAAGAACCTTGTCCAGTTTCTTCCGAACGCGAATCGTATTTCGGCGATTTCCCTCCCCTCAGAACCGCTCATTTCGATTTCTCCTGATACCTGACATAGGAATGGCGACAGTTAGTATGTACAAATCCGCAAAAGCGGATCAAGAATTGCTCCTTGGAGGTCATGGTATAAATCATTCTACTTAAAAGGAGAGACAAATGCCTCATAAGGTGTCGGCGGATGTAGGATACAGCCTTTATCGCTTTTAGCGTCTCAGGAACCTTTTCCGTAATCAAAGGGCCAGAGGACCCTTTAGCGTGCAACCCAAATTGCACGTGAAAGTGGGAACAACAACGCCGCCGAATCCCTCTTTGAACTTATATACCCCCAGCATTTGCTTATTGTCGGTTTCCGCATACCAACCGCCGAAGTCATAGATGGCATAAACGGCTTCCTTGAGTCGAAGGATGTCATGCAAGAAAAGGTAGCGATTGGCTCGGCCGACAAAGGCCCGTCCCGCGGAATCATCCACGGCTTTGTGCAACCAGCAGGCGTGCAGAAAACGCGCGTGATTTCCAACACGGCAATAGGCATGGTAAGCAAGAGCCCGGGCCTCCGAGCCCATGACCATGGAAAGATCCAAATAATCTTCATCCGCGAGAAAGTCCAACCAGCGACGGCCGGTTTCACCCGGAGAAATATAACCCATGACGCCGGAGAATTGCTGGAAATAGTCCCAAAATGCATCCACTACATCGCTGTTGCCCCCGTCCAGGGTTTCGCAACGCACGCCGTCTTGTCCAGTAATGTCCGTGATGCAAGCGCGTTTCATGAACCCTTCTCCTTACCGATCTATTTGCGCAACTCGGCAGCCGCTTTCGTAGCTTGAGGCCGCTTCGCGGTTTCCAAGGATTATCAGCATAAGCAAATTGGCGAAGTCATCATGTTTTTGTGGAGTGCCAACCTCTGCCCGCTGCATTCCGCAACAGCGACTCACACGCATCCTGCATGCACTCCCAAGAATGGTGCGTTTGGACAAGTTCGCGTGCGCTGGCGCCGATGCGAGATGCACGATCTGGATTACGCCACAAGCCGCAGATGGCGTCGATGAATTGCTCCGGCGTATCAGCCGTCACGAAGTGCTGCCCTGGGATTGCGTGGTTGATTCCCGCCGTGGCCATGCTAGAAAGCACGACGGGCTTGGCCATCGCCATTCCCTCGAGCACCTTGTTCTTGATGCCCGATCCTGATTGCATCGGGACCGCGACCACGGAAGCGCTTTGTAGATAGGGACGAACATCGGGAACCGAGCCGGTAACGACGATGCGATTATCGCCAAGCGCGGCGGCCAGGATCTGTTCGGCGGGATCAGTCCCTACTACCAAATAACGGGCTTTCGGATGACGATCTCGGAGTCCAGGCCATACTTTCGTGATAAACCAAGTCGCCGCCTCAATATTGGGAGGAAAACACATGCTGCCATGAAACACAATGGTTTCAGGCTCAACACCCTGGTCGGTTGGCGAAAAATAGTCGGCATCAACTCCATTCGGGATACATACGATATTGGCGTCTGGCGATAGCTGCCGTGCGCGATCAGCGTCCGGTTGTGCAACAAAGACACTGGCATAGTAGGAACCATACGTACTTTCCACGCGGCGCACTTTCACCCCATGAACGGCTAATCTAGCTGTAAGCAACACGTTAGAAACTTTTTCTCTCTCCAATGACAACGTTTCGCAGTCTATCGGAAACGCCACGCATGGAACGTTCTTTACATGCTTCCGATATTGAAGCATGCCATATCCGTCGATCTGAACGACATCCGGCGGCCGACTCACCAACTTGCGACGCAACTCCTCGGCGAAGACTCTTGATGAACATCTCATCGTAGTGGAGTCCGGCGAGAACAAAACCGTAAACCACCTTCGCAACGACTGCCGCGGAGGCACAGCCGCGCTCTCGAACAGGAAGACGTTTTCGCAGTACGGCTCGACCAATCCCCGCTTCAGTTCGGCTTCCGGGCAATCTATAAAGGCCATTAGCTCCACCTTATGGCCATGACGATGGTAGCCTTGGATATGCTTGTACAGTCTGCCCCTATATCCACATGCAAGCGTGTCAGGATATAGTTCAGCTAAGATGAGAATGCGCATAAGAAAAACTGTGCTGTATGGATTCTTGTTTTCTACAGGTCGTCGCCGCCCTCCAGCCTCGCTTCAATGGTTTGGAGGATGCGGACGGCCGCCTGGCCGTCATCTTTATGCAGACGTTCGACAATGAATCGCCGCCAAGATTCGTTTCGACATTCCCAGTAGGAATCCTTGCTCGTGTCCAGTATCGATCGCAGGGCGGCTTCGGCCGAGGCCGGTGTGTTCGCATATTCCGCGACCCCTTCATCCACATACGCCCGGTTGGGCGCCTGCTGGGTGCCGTCCAGATCGACAATAATAACAGGTGTTTTCGCCACGATCGCCATGATGGCCAATGTCGTGTAGTTGCACACAACGGCGTCCGCCGAGCACAGGAGCGTCTCATTCTCGGCAACGTTCCCTATAATACGCGAGTCGATGCCGAAACGTTCGGCGGCCGCAGCCTCGAACTTTCCTTCATCCTGATCGGATGGGTGCAGCTTGAAGAGAACTTGGAGATGCGGGCACCTGCTCGCCGCCTCCATGATCAACGCCAGTTCCGCCTCCTTCACATGCTTGGGATACATAGCCTGAACGTGCCATGTCGCCACGACGAGCCAAGGCCGGTTGGGATCGAGGTTATAGCGATTTGCCAGCTCGGCACGGAGCCTCGAACGGTCAGACCGCAATCGGGCTACCCGATCGTAGATCGTGGTGCCAACCACGGCGAGTTTGTCTGGTGAAACCCCACGCTGCAAAAAAAACCGCTTGGTGAACTCACCGGACAACAAGGCTAAGTCCTCCATCGGCTCGCTGATCTCCGGGCCATCCATCGGATAGCCGTATTGCAATGAAAAGCTCCGCACTCCCGCCAGACTCGCTCCGGCGATCAATGACCGCACGCCTTCTCCGCCATCTTGCGGGACAACAATGCCTCTGAGACGGCGTCGTTTACACCACTCCTCAACCGTCAAGATATTGGCGAGCAGGGGAAAAAATTGGTTGACCGTGGTTTCAAGGAAAGGAAACGCCAGCGGCCGCATATCCCAGCCATTCCACTGGCCCAATGAATCCAGGCGTTTTTCGCGAAGCAGCGCACTCCATCTGCGGCGCAATTCCCCCGCTGCCCGCCAGGCTTCCAGGAGAATGCGCGGCGATCGCACGCTCGCGAGTGTGTCCCACTCCCAATCGTCATTCAGATCGAACGGCGGGGCGGTTTCCCAGCCGGCGACGCAAGCGCTCATTCGTCCCTGGCCGGCAGCGGCGTCGGCCACTGGCAGAATGCTCGGAGCGATCTTGGCCGACCAGGGAAAGAACGCCAAATCCGCGGTCTTCCCGACCGGCGAGGCGGCGCCCCACCGCAGGATTCGGAAAAACCTTTTGATCATGCTAAGCATTTGGAATAGCCTGCCGTCGCGAACCAGGGCGCATAGTCGCGACGCCACCGGCAACGAAGGCCGAAACTCCATTCGGACACCGGGATGCCGTGCCATGACGCATTGGGCCGCACGCTCGCGGGCAGCGTCGGCTTCACCGCATAGAACCACCGATCCCGTATGCTTTGCGGCGATCTCATCTAGGACGGCCAGTTCTTGGAACCAGCGAGGCCAAATCAGCGTGATCCACGTTCCCTCGAATAAACGGGGAAGGTTGATGCCACGGTACACCAGCGCATCGCCCAGGATGCCGTCAGACTTTCCTGGAGTGCCGACCAGAGTGTCGAACAGCAGTCGTGTCACTTCGCTGCCGCTCCACTCAGGACGATGATGCAACTGAAATATTTCGGTCATAAATACTTTCAACTGTCGTTCGAGAGGTCTTCCACTGATGCCACACGGGCTATTGGGTGGGGAAGCGGCAATCAGTCCGGCGTTCCCTTGTTTACGGTTGGATTACCATTCTTGGCGCCGACAGAGAAATGAGAGCCATAAATCCCCGTCAGGTTATACATTAACGCCATGTACTTTCGGGTTAGCCAGGTGCGCAAATGACGTATTCCAATCGGGGATTGGGGTACCGGCCCTTCCTTGACAATATCAAAGCCATGAGCCACAAGTAGTTTCTGCAAGGCAATTGGCGTATACGGGCGCACGTGCTCAAAGTCATCCCAAAAAGAGTCTCTCTTCAAAAGCCATGGGATGAAAACGCGCCGAGGCTCGTCTGCCTGGATACAGACCAGACCGTTAAATGACGACAAGATGTTCCATAATTGTTCTCTATTTATATGTTCAATGACACAGCACATAAATAGTCCATCGTACTCACTCAGCTTGCTCATCGGCATAGAGGGATGACACGTCAGTCCTCGACTCTTGCAGATTTCCACCGCAGCAGGATTGCAGTCAACACCTTCAGCAACAATGTTATTGCTGCGGCAAAGATCCAGAAAATCCCCTTTTCCACATCCGTAATCAACCACTTTTGTGCAGTTCTTGAAGAATGGAATATAGAATGCAAGGTTTTCTTTCGAAGTCCCTTCATAGTGCAAGACATTATGATTCTTAGTTTCCATTTCTAAACTCCTTAACAATATCCGCGACTACTGCTGACAATCGCAGCGTCGATTAGTGATTCGATCCATTGGCATTCATCGCCCCCCTTGATCTTGATCCGACGCCGGCGAATTCAAACGGCACCCGACGATTTTGGCGGGCACTCCGATTTGGCGCACATCATTCAAAGTCCGTCCAATCGGCATGCCACGAAACAGCGGCTCGGAAAGCTCCGACTCGATGTCGCGAAACATGTCAACGGGAAAAATGGGATTATCGCTCATTTCGTCTTAGGTTGCTTTCGCACAAGGAAAACGATCAACACATAACTCAAAAAAATGTATACCATCCGGCCGATGAACATGGCCTGCGGAAACGCTGTTAGCTCGGCGCCGTTGCGCACAAGCCACATCAGACTTCCGACATAAGCCCCCATGCCGAGAACAATGGCCACGATATAAAGGTCCTGACGCCGCAGGACGTTAAATAAATTATTGATCGGTTGAAAGCTGCTGACAAATGGTATTAGTAGACTCCATTTCATGGCAGGTACCGCGGCCACGTACTTAGGAAGAACTATCCGCATTACCGGTTCCACAATCAACCAACTAAAGGCGATTATGGGAATCATGCCGGCCACGGTAATCATGATCGGTTTTCGTGTGATGCGTATCAAATCGCGCACGTTCTCCGTCCTGCCGAATTGCTCGGCCATGCGGGGATAAACCACCTGCGAAAGAGATAGAGGCAGCATATCCAGAGTGGTGACAACCACGAGCACCATCGCATACAAGCCCAACCCTTGTTTGCCCATATAACTGAGTACGAGCGTCGAGTCGAGCACCGTCCACCACGCATAGATTTGGCCGACGATGAAGATCGGCGCGCCGATCACGAGCAAATGTTTCAGATGTCGCCAGTTCCAGTGCGGCCCGACTCGCACCGGACGCCAGTAGTAGAGAAACGTCACACTCACGAAAGTGGTCAACAATGCCCGCAAACATAGTCCGTAGAAATTCAACAGCGCCACGAGCGCGACCAACACCAGCGCAACGGTGTTTTCGATGACGCTCGACATGGCCAGCCTGGCGAAATCGTGGCTTGTGCGATAAGTCATCTGAAGATAGTTCGTGTTGTAGAAAAGCAGCACGCCGAGAACGGCGTTGGTGAACCATCCGGCCGCCAATTGCCACTGGCCATGAGCCAATTGCCAACATCCGACGCCCGATAGTGCGATGCCGACAATTCCGCCGATGGCCAGCGCCCACGCCTGCGCGGCGGCGGCCAGTTCATTCACCCGTTGGCGGTCGCCTTTTCCGATGAAGTAGGGCAATTCGCGGTTGATGCCGTTGAGGATGCCAAGTTGAAGAAAAGGTGCGTAGCCCAGCACCAACCCGATGCCGTTGAACATTCCCAGCACGGCCGGCAACACGCACCTTGCCTGAAGTACGCCGCCGACCATGCGGAGCATCATGGAAACGAAGTTTCCTCCGACCAGCGAGCCGACGAGGAAAAGCATCGACGGTTTTTTCGTTTCGACAGCCGCCGGCGCGGCAACCGGCTGCGGTTCCATAACGACGTCGAGTTCGGGAACCGGCATGGGTTCCGCGTCGGCGTCGATTTCGAAAATTGGTTCGCTGTCTCTTGCCATTCGCTAACCCAACAACTCCCAACTCAAGGGCGTGCCGGCCGGAATTGCCCGACCGGCGCGGCGGCCGAGGATTTCAGCCAAGTGCTTCGGCGGCAAGCCGTTGGCCGGCCGAATCGACCGCACGTTTTCATTGGTGAACACTTCTCCGGCCTTAACATCTTTCACAACATATAGCGACCGGCGAAACGCCCGACTGGCGGCCTCGCGCGGATTTACGCCGTAGTGAACCCGGCCCAACGCCTTTTCCGCCGTGTGAATGGCATCGACCATCGCCCGAAACTCGGCCGGCTCCAACGAAAACGCGCTGTCCGGTCCCTGCACGGCCCGCGAAAGCGTAAAATGTTTTTCGACAATGCACGCTCCCAGCGCGACGGCGGCCACGGCCGACGCGTTGTCTAGCGTGTGATCGGAAAGCCCGACCGGCACGCCGAACGCCTCGGCCAAGTGCGGAATCGTGCGAAGATTCATTTCCTCGGGCAGGGCCGGATAGCCGCTCGTGCATTTCAGCAAGGCCAACTCGCGTCCGCCGGCCTCGCGGATCGCCTGCACCGCCTCGTCAATTTCGGCCAGCGTGGCCATGCCGGTCGACATGATGATCGGCTTGCCGGTTTGGGCGATTTTCCGCACCAGCGGCAGATCAACCAGTTCGAACGAGGCGATTTTGTACGCCGGCACGTTCATCGCTTCCAAAAAATCGACGGCCGTTGAATCAAACGGCGTGGAAAACAAATGAATGCCGATGTCGTCGGCCAATTGTTTCAGTTTCGGCTGCCAATCCCAAGGCGTGTAGGCTTCGCCGTAAAGATCGTAGAGCGTGCGTCCGTCCCAAATCGTCCCGCCGATGACGCGAAATTCCGGCCGATCGGAGCGGATCGTGATCGTATCTGGTGTGTAGGTTTGCAGTTTCACCGCATCGGCGCCGGCCTCTTTGGCGGCCCGCACCAATCTCACGGCCTGCTCGAAATCCTGATTGTGATTCGCCGATAGCTCGGCAATCACGTAAACCGGAAAACCCGGCCCGATGGTCCGATCGAGAATGTGATAATCGCTCATATAGGGCTTTTTCTATTCCAATGAACGCACTAGTTCAAATGCCTCGGCGGCCGCCACACCTACGACGCTTCCCCAACGGCGTGCGTTGGCTTCCAATGCTTGCATGGAACGTGGATGCGGGAAAGGACGTGCTTCGCTTTCATACATTTCCATTGCCCGTAGCTTCATCGACAAGGTTTCATGAATATCCACGAACACATTCGGCCGAATTCCCGGTCCGAATCTGCGGAACGCCCAGTCGGTAGCGGAAGGCACCTCGTAGGCAAGTACCTTCATCACTGGGCAAGATGCGAGCGGACGGGTAGCGGTCAGAGTTGCCCGGTAGGTTATTACATGGTCGATATTCAAATCATCGCCGTGTTGAGTGTAAATGACCTGGGGAGACAATCGCCCGACGGCCTCCTCGATGATTTTGACAATGTCCAAAAGCGGGACCGTATCAAAACGATTGTCGGGAAGTTGGAAAAACTCGACGGTTTTTGCTCCGAGAAATTCGCCTACAAGCCGGCTTTTTTCGCCCAGCGATGCGACGGTTGCAGCATTCGCTTGTTCGCGACATTCACAACGCGAGGTGATCCCCTCGCCGAGAATCATAATGTGAACGTCGTGTTCCTGCCTCGCCCTGAGGGCGATCGTGCCGCCACATCCCAATACTTCGTCGTCCGGATGCGATGCAATAACCAGTATTTTCATGAATGTGTCTCTATCTGGGGAGTAATCACCACGTCGGCATGAATGCAGCCGTCACGTAGCGATGCCCTGTTGAATTCATATCGAAAACCGTTGTGAATGATGAATGCTTTAGGATATCCTTCGGCATACCTTCACCAAGGAAGGTAATATACACCTCGGCCTTTTCCCAAGCCAGACGGGGATTGTGCCGCCACAACCGAGGACTTCGTCATCAGGATGAGCGGCAAGGATGATGTTGCGTTCAGCCATTGTTTGCCACTAGCATCATGACAGACTTCTCATTCACAAATTCCGTGTGGTCGCAGAAGTAATCCGCCAACCCCGCTTGGACGTCGGCTTGCCGTTGTTCATCGAAAAAAGTCGAATTCTGCCAATAGGAGAGAACACTTTGGGCAGACTGCCACCGCACCGGATTCACAAGCGTGTTAATGCGAACCGAGGTAAAGTTCAACGTAGCCCAAGGAACCACTTCCTGCCACATAAAATCTTGGCTGGTGTAGCGGACATAGTCGGGGATCCGCACTTTCTGTTGCTCAAGAAAGCGGAATAATAGTGCGTTGTTTGGACCGTATGGCCCCACCACGACCAACGACCCCGACGGCTTCAGTAGACCTTTGCCCTCAGAGAGAACCCGTCGAGCATCGGCGCTGTAATACAAACCGTAGGCGCAAAAGACAAGGTCGAAGCTTGGGGTGGCGACTTGCTCGCCGCCCAGTTCGTCCATACTTGCTTCAAGCAGCTTCAGGCGAGTGCGCATCTCGGGACTCAGTTTGGCCTCCAGCGATTGTAGAGCCTGGCGGGAGACATCCATCGCCACGATCTGGCCTCGGCTTCCGACACGCTCTAGCAGTTGGACCGTCTGCTGGCCGGTGCCGCAGCAAAGCTCCAATACTCGGGCTTCGGGCCCTACCGAAAGATGGGTAAATATCCATTCGTTCAAGTCCACCTGCTGTGCGGTCACATTTTCGGCGATACGTGTCACAAGGTAGTTTGCGTTCGCCGCTCTTGAGAGGATATTCTCTTTGGTCATTTTTCTGCTTCCTTTGTGAAGTATCTCCTTGTCTGAATCGGTGATGTTTTTTTGATGTTGTATATCGAATTTGGTTTGTTCTTGCGGGCTAAATGGAGACAATGATACAGCAAAGCGATTCATCCGGAAGGTGGGGGAGGAAACGCCCATGCAATTCATCATTTCCACCACCGACGAAGTATTGTTGACCCTGGCGGGCTTGGCTTTGGTCGGCACTTCGTTGCAGGATACAAAACTGCGGCAACGGCTCAACGCCATGTACGACGCCTGCGGAACGTTCCTCCGCGAGAAATCCGCGCTGATGGTGCGGAAATATGCCCCGCGGCTGACGCCCTGCCACGGCCAATGAGTCGCGATCGTCGTCTACGTGTCGCCATTTGATAACAGCGGCACGAAAAAAGAAGGCGGTTTGTGGACCCACAAGAAGGTGGACGGCTACGCGTTGATCTTCGCCTATCTGGGCGAGGAAGGTTTTCTGGTGTATTGCGAGTTGCGCGAGGGCATCGACGGTAAGATCCTTCCGGGATTCGATAAAATGCCATTCACCGGGATAGTTGACAATAACCTCCTCAAAAACACGTCGGTTCCAGGATTTGCAACCAACAACGACGTATGCCATACTCATTTTATCATTCATTGGTATCTCGCCGACGTACATAACATATTACCCCTTTTCTTGCCGATGATTTGCTCTCGGCCTCGCTAAAGCCTGCCTTTCTGAATGTCTGGACAGATGCCGAGTTGTCAATCTTTATCATGGCAAGGACACTACAATTCTCAGTCGTCCTAAACAACTCCGTTACAGCCGATTGTAGCAATGCCGCTCCATAACCTTGTCCGCGGAGGTCATCGCGAATGCTTATGTCAATTTCCGCGGTGTCCGGCAGGCAAGCATCAAATCGCACTTGGCCGACGGGTGAATCATCGCGATTGAACCCGATGAAAATGTGACAATCGGTATCGCGCAGCTTTTTCTCAAACCATGCTACATGCGTGTCCCACGGAATCTGTTCCGAGTTAAACGAATGTGCTCGCACTTCCGGCTGATTCGCCCAACGCCAGAGCAACTCGCAATCGGCCGCCGTCGCCTTTCGCAACCTCAGCCGATCGCCGCGGACGCGCATGAGCACGCGGCGGCCGCCCTCGCCGTCGATCATTTGCTTGCCCGCGTCCGCCATGCGGCGGCGTTCCGGCGACGATTGCAAAAGCGATGAAAGACGATCGGCCAATCCGCCGACATCGAGCCGGTCGTGGGAACCGAGGTCGCCGACGACGCCGACGGCCGCCAACTCGCGGGCCAGCGGCTTTTGATTGGCGGCCAAAACGACGACCAGACTCGGCAGGCCCATGAAAGCGCGTTCCCAGGAGGTCGAACCGGCCGCCCCGAGCGCGATGTCGGCCCAGGCCATTAGAGACGGCATGTCGCTCGCGTTGGATTCGAGCCGGATTTTCGCCGGGCTGCAATTCGCGGCCGCCTGAAGTCCGGCGTAGTGGCGGTTCGCTGCGCCGGCCAACACTACGGCCTCGATTCCAGGAATGTCGATTCGTCCTAGGGCTTCCATCATGCGAAGCGTCACATTGTCCGGGTCGCCGCCGCCGACCGTAACAAGCACCTTGCTCGCAACCGTTGGAATTTCGCGTTGCCAACCTTGCCATTTGAGAAACTCGCGCCGTAACAGCGCGAATCGAACGCCCAACAGCAGCCGGGTGTAAGGCTCGCGGTTGCGATACAAACTTTCGTTTGCGTGAAGGTTCTGATTCAGCACCAGATCGGCCCAGTAGTGCTCGGCGTGGCCGTAGTCGTCCAAAACCAAGAGCTGAAGCCCAGATTCCTTGATGAGTCGCTGATAATTCCCGCCGAACTGATAACCGTCAACTACGACCCAAGCCGCGTTTTGTAGCCGTGCCAATTCGACGGTTTGTCGGGCATCATCGTCGCTGCCCGGCGACTCCTGAATCGCGTCGATTTCCACCGATTCGGCGTTGAGTCGGGCCGCAATGCCCGGCGACGGAGCGGCCATCGCATAACGGACGCCGCCGCCGGCGTCTTGCCACGCCTGGGCCAAGGCCAGCGTGCGCATGACGTGGCCCGTGCCCATCTGTTCTCCGGCGTCGGCTCGAATCAACAATACGTTCAACAAATCTCCTTCCGCAGGCAGTATTTCATTTCGGCAAGCCGCCAATCGTCTTCGTTGTCGATGTCTTGCGCATCCATCTCGTCCAGAATCACCGGAGCGCAAGACTCACCGATTAGTTCTTCCGTACGCAGAAACGCGGCGATTCGGAACCAATACCACTGTCCGGCGTCGTGATAGACTGGCATTAGGTCTTGCGACCGCGAGTTCATGTATTCCGGCGAAATCATCAAAAGCCGCGAGTTTTCGATCTTCAAGGCGCGTTGGATCGGGTATCCGAAGCGGAGGACCGGCATCACGCTTTCCAACGTCGCATCGGCGGCGAGGATCCGCATTCCCTCGCGCAAGCGTTCCGCCGTCACGAGCGCGGCCGTCGGATAAATGCAACAAGCCGCCTCGAATTCGCGGCCGCAGCGCGAGTATTCGGCGAAAACCTCCATGAGCACGTCGGCCGTCGTGGCAAAATCGTCGGAGGTTTTGGCCGACCGCATGAAGGGCACCGTGGCCCCGAATTTTTGGGCAATTTCGGCGATCTCCGCATCGTCGGTCG
>JBEKJD010000365.1:0-7809 GCA_050011415.1 Dissulfurispiraceae bacterium
CGTCGCCGGCGTGGTGGGCTGTAATAATCCAAAGTTCCGCCACGACGAGTGCCACCTGGCCCTGGTCAAGGAACTCATTCGCAACGACGTGCTGGTCGTCCAGACTGGTTGCAGCGCGATCGCCTGCGCCAAAGGAGGGCTTTTAGCGCCGGAGGCGGCCATCAAGTACGCGGGCAAAGGGCTACAGGAGATTTGTAGCGCGGTGGGCATTCCCCCCGTGCTGCATATCGGAAGCTGCGTGGATAATTCGCGGATCCTTACGGCCTGCGCGGAGATGGTCAAAGAGGGTGGGATCGGCGATTCGTTCGACAAGCTCCCCGTTGTCGGCGCCGCGCCCGAGTGGATGAGCGAGAAGGCCATAGCTATCGGCATGTATTTCGTGGCCAGCGGGATCAACGTGGTAATCGGCCAGCCGCTGCCGGTGGAAGGAAGTCAGTACGTCGTCGAACTCCTGACCAAGCTCTTTGAAAAGCACTTTGGCGCGACTTGGACCTTCCAAGCCGATCCGGTGGCGGCCGCGCATCACATGATAGATATTATCGACCGCAAGCGGACTGCCTTGGGGCTGCCGCCTCCTCTGTACGAGGTCCCCTACGCGCCGAAGAAGATTGAATCCGCGGGGGCGGGAGTAGCGAATGCCGCCGAACCTGCACAACTTCACGATAAAGATGGAATAGTCCTGAGCAGGGCTTGTTCTTAGGTTATCAACGGATTAAGAGGAAATAGTAAAAATGTCAAAGCAGGTCTTCACCAAGGTAGTTCGCGGTGCGCACCAGTGGGTCAAAGAAGCCGAGGAGGCCCTGGAAAAGGCGATTGCCGAGTATGGGCCCGAAAAGCCCGTGGGCTGGGAATTGCAGACTTCCTATTGCCTGCCCATGTCCTATGCCTTGATGGGGCTGGAAGTGAAGACCGTCGGCGACCTGCGGGCCCAGATGGCGCACGCCCGCGAGTTGCTCAGCCCAATTCCCTCGGAGGAGCTTTGGCTGCCATACCTTGGCGCGGGATTGGATGCCGGTGCGGCCTCGATGCTCGCTACGGAGGCTCTCACGGCGCTGCGAACCGTCAACGGCTACCAATCGCCGCCCGGCTGGCAAGGGTTCATCTCCGACACGATCATGCGCGAGCTGGGCATTCAATTGGTCGACGGGCGCATGCCGGGGTTCGCCCTGATTCTCGGGCCCGCGCCCTCGACGGAAATAGCGGTGGATATCGTGCGGGAATTGCAAAAGCGGAATATTCTCACGTTCCTCTGCGCCAACCGCCAAAACCGTACCGCGCGCCAACAGATGATCGAAGGCGGCGTGCTGAAGGACGACGCCCCCTTGAAGGAATGCTGGGAGCAATACGTGGTGCCCGTGGGGCCCGACTCGCTCGACGGCATCTACGTGTTGAACTGGTCCATCCGCAGCGCGCTTACTTTCGGCGGTCACAAACGGGGCGAGGCGCGAAAGTGCCTCGACTACACCAAGCGGCGTATCCATGCCTTCGGCATCACCTTTGGCGAAATCCCCGACGATTGGTTCGCGCTGGGGGCCGGGGCGATCCTGATGGGCTATCCGGTGATCTCCGACTCGACCACCACTCCGGAGATCCGACCAACGGGCGTTACCGTGCGCGAGGAAATAGTGGTCGAACCGGACTACAAAAAACTCGTGCCCACTTGTATTGACACCCGGGCGTTGAAGGTGAAGATCGAGAACATCGACATTCCGGTGGGCTATGCGGCGGCCTTCGAGGGAGAACGCGTCCGCAAGGACGACATGCAAGTGCAGTTCGGCTACAAATATTCCGACGCCGTGGAGTTCGTGCACATGGTCGACGGAGGCGCGATCCAGGACGGCGAGATCAGCCTCAACGGACCGGACATCGATTCAGTCCCTGAAGGCGGCGCTATGCCCCTCTCGATAGAAGTGCTCGTGGCCGGGCGCAAAATGCAGCGCGACTTCGAAGGCATACTCGAACGGCAGATTCATCGCTGGCTCAGCCACGCCATGGGCTTCATGCACACCGGGCAGCGCGACCAGATCTGGTGCCGCATCAGCAAAAAGGCCTTCCAGGCAGGTCTGCGCCTGAAACACCTGGGGACGATCCTTTACGCCAAACTGCACGGCGAATACGGCGGGATCATCGACAAGGTGGCCGTCCACATCGACACCGTACCCGAGAAAGTCCAGGCCAAGGCCGCCGAGGCCCGCAAGGCCTTCGAAATCCGCGACGACCGAATCGCCGGCCTGACTGACGAGTCGGTCGAGACATACTACAGTTGCACGATATGCCAGAGCTACGCCCCCGACCACGTTTGCGTGATAACTCCTCAGCGGCTGGGACTGTGCGGCGCCTATAACTGGCTCGACGGCCGCGCTAACTTCGAGATAAATCCGACTGGCCCCAACCAGCCGATCCCCAAGGGACGCACCATCGACGTGGCGAAAGGCGAATGGGAAGGCGTCAACCGTTTCGTTTACCAACACTCCAACCACAAGATCGAACGATTCTGCGCCTACAGCCTGCTGGAATCGCCAATGACAAGCTGCGGCTGCTTCGAATGCATTGTCGCGGTCTTGCCCTTGGCCAACGGCGTGATGGTAGTCAACCGCGAATACCAGGGTGTGACGCCCTGCGGAATGAGTTTTGGCGACCTCGCCTCGGTCACGGGCGGCGGTGCACAGACCCCCGGCTTCGTGGGCGTCGGACGGCTCTATCTTTCCAGCCCGAAGTTTCTGGCGGCCGACGGCGGCGTGAAGCGACTGGTGTGGATGCCAAAGTCGCTCAAGGAAGGTATCCGCGAGCGGTTGCAGAAGGAGGCTCATCGAATCGGCGAGCCGGACCTGCTGGACAAGATCGCCACGGAGGAGGATGCAATGACAGAGGAAGAGGTACTCGCATACTTAGAGAAGGTAGCTCATCCTGCCCTTTCCCTAGCCCCACTAATTTAATCAGTATTAACGATTTTTAAGAGGATGAAGCAATGGCCCTTACCGGCTTGGAGATTTACAAAAACCTGCCTAAGACGAACTGCAAAGACTGCGGTTTTCCCACTTGTCTGGCCTTTGCCATGAAGATGGCCACCAAGCAAGTGTCGCTGGATAAATGTCCGCACGTGACGGCCGCAGCCAAGGCGGCGCTGGAGTCTTCCGCTCGCCCCCCTATCCAACTTGTTACCATCTGCAACGGCGATGCGCAAATCAGGATCGGCAACGAAACGCAACTCTACCGTCACGAAGAGAAGTTCCACCGCCCCACTGCGGTGGCCGTGAGGATTTCGGACACCCTCGACGACGATGCGCTGGCTGCGCGGGCGGCGACTTGCAGCAAGTTGAGTTTTGAGCGAGTCGGCAATCAGATCCGAGTGAATCTCGTAGCCGTGGACAATGAGTCGGGCGACGCCGAGCGGTTCGCGAAAGCGGCCGGCTTGGCGGCAGAGAAGTCCGGCATGCCGTGTATGCTGATGTCATCGAAGGCCGACCATCTGCAGCAGGCGGCTGCCGCATTGTCGGGCCAGCGATCATTGCTCTACATTTCCGACCCGGCCCAGGCCCTGGCGGCGGCAAAGGTCGCCAAACAGGCCGGTTGTCCGCTGGCCGTTCGCGCCGACGGACTTGAGGCCCTTGCCGACCTGACGACCCAGATCGCGGCCGCGGGCGTGGAAGAAATCGTGCTCGACCCGGGCACGCGCGGCCTTAAACCGACGCTTGAGGCCCTAAGCAGGATACGCCGACTGGCGCTGAAGAACTTTCGCCCGCTTGGTTATCCGGCCATGGCCATAACTACGGACCCCGATCCGCTGATGCAGGCCATCGAGGCCAGCACTTACGTGGCAAAGTATGCCGCCGTTGTGGTGACCGACGCCGTCGAGCCTTGGCAGATGCTCCCGCTGCTGACCACGCGCCAGGACATCTATACCGATCCGCAGAAGCCGGTGGCCGTCGAGCCGAAACTCTATGCAGTGGGCGAAGTCGGAGCGGAGTCGCCTCTTCTGGTAACCACCAACTTCTCGCTGAGCTATTATTCGGTGGCGGGCGAGGTGGAAGCCAGCCGCGTGCCGGCTTATATACTCTCTGTCGATACCGAGGGAACTTCCGTGCTAACCGCCTGGGCTTCCGACAAATTCAATGCGGAGACGATTTGCAAGGCACTGAAAAAATCGGAAATCGAAGGCAAACTGCCGCACCGCACCATGGTCTTGCCGGGATTTGTGGCCGTGCTATCGGCCGGAGTGGAAGACGAGTCGGGCTGGTCCGTCCAAATTGGTCCGAAAGAAGCGTCGGGCATACCGAACTATCTCAAAAAACAATGGAAACCAAAATAAATTCGGTAACATCCGCCGCAACTAGTGCCTCTTTCCCAAAATTGTTGCCGGTGGGACGATGGCATTTATCATGCCCACGCGAGCGTGGGCATGGCACCCAACAGGCAATAACTTGCTGGATGAGGCACTAGCGGGTCGGAAGGGAACGTCGTGGCAAAATATAATATTCACTTTCTGCCGGATGACCGCGAAGCGGTAGTAGATGGGAACACCACGCTCCTGGAGGCTGCGCGCAAAGCGAACGTCTATGTGGATGGAATCTGCGCCGGCGAAGGAGTCTGCGGAAAGTGCCGCGTGATCGTCCGCCAAGGTGAGGTCGAAGGGGAATCGACGGATTATCTCACTCGCGACGAAATCCTCCACGGCTACGTGCTTGCCTGCAAGGTCGTGCCTCGGAGCAACATAGTCTTGGAGGTGCCGCCGGAGTCGCGCCTAGGCGGATACGAAGGCCTGGGACAAGACAGCGAACAATTCAGAGACTTCGCCCATCGCGGCGCACAGCAACCGCCGCCGGAACTCGACCCATTGGTGGAGAAGCTCGCGTTGACCATGCCCGAACCGACCCTGGACGATCCTACGGCCGACCAGGAACGACTGTTGGAGGCGATCCAGAAGCGGCGGCCCGGCAGCTTGCAGATGGGTTTGAAGATTGCCCGTGAACTCCCACGAGTGCTCCGTCGAAAAAATGTGAACCGATCGTCGTGGAAATGGCAGTGGGACGGTCATGTCACGGCCACGGTAGGAATCCGCGGCGATACGAGCGAGGTAATCTGCGTCGAGCAGGGGAACACGGCGGACCGGAATTTCGGCCTTGCCCTGGACGTGGGCACTACCACCGTAGTCGCTCACTTGGTAGACCTCACCTCCGGCATCACCCGCGACGCCGCCGCCAAGTACAACTCCCAAATTAAATACGGCGCGGACGTAATCAGCCGTATCAACTATACCCGGCAGCCGGGCGGCGCCGAGGTTCTACACCGGGCCATTATCCAGGACATCGAGACGCTGATTGATGATCTGGAGGAGCGGACGAAAGTCGGCCGAGGCGATATCTCCTGTGTGGTCGCCGCAGGCAACACGGCGATGTTGCATTTCCTACTGGCTTTAGAGACCGATCTACTACGCATTTCGCCCTTTGTCCCCGCTGCAACCAGTCCGCCGCCGCTTCGGGCCGCTGAGATCGGCCTGCGGATCAACCCCCGCGGAATCCTGTATACCCTTCCCATGGCTGGAAGCTACGTCGGCGGCGATATTACCGCGGGGATTTTGGCCTCCGGCATGCACCAGAGAGAGGAGATTGCACTACTACTGGACATCGGCACCAACGGTGAGGTGGTATTGGGCAACCGCGATTTCCTGGTAGCCTGCTCGGCCTCGGCGGGTCCGGCTTTCGAGGGCGGCTCTATCTCCTGCGGCATGCGGGCCACCAGCGGCGCTATCGATAGCGTGCGGATCTTCCGCCAGGAACCGGTTGTGTCGGCCACTACCATCGACGGTCACCCGCCGGTCGGACTGTGCGGCACCGGCCTGATCGACCTGATCGCGGAGATGCTCCTGGCAGGTATTGTCGACCGCAGCGGACATTTCCAGGCGGGCCGGGCGCCCGGACGATTCCGATTCAAAGGTGATGACAACGGCTTGAAGTTCGTACTGGTTGGCGCCAAAGAGACCGGCAACGGCCGCGACCTCGTCTTAACCCAGGCCGACGTGGAAAACCTTATCCGCACCAAGGGCGCTATTTACGCCGCCGCCGATTCGCTGGTCCAAGGCTTGGGGCTGTCTTTTGCCGATATCCGGAAAATCTATATCGCAGGCGCGTTCGGCAACCGGCTGGACGTGGCCCATTGCATAACCATCGGACTACTGCCCGACGTGCCCATGGAACGCATCGAGTTCATCGGCAACAGTTCCGTGGCGGGCGCGAAGCTGGTGATGATCAGTCGGCGGATGTGCGACGAAGTCCTTCGCATCCGCGACCGAATCACATATCGAGAATTGATGGTGGACCCGACGTATATGGAACAATTCACATCCGCCTGTTTTCTGCCGCACACCGATCTTTCCCGTTTCCCCTCTGCCTTAAAGCAAGAGGCATTTATTTCCACAACAAACTAGTGGTCTGCTAATGTAAAAATGAATGGTTTGGGTGCCATGCCCACGCTTGTCGTGGGCATGTGAAATACAGAAAAAGACGGCATGGCCACGACAAGCGTGGCCATGGCACCCGTTTTCCACTACACACTGATTTATAGAACAAGGATTGGACATGACCCTATCCATCGCAATTGCCGGAAAAGGAGGAATTGGAAAGACCACGCTCTCGGCGCTGTTGGTCCGCGCACTGAGAGAAGCGGGCATCCGACCGATCCTGGCCGTAGACGCCGATCCCAATTCCAACCTGGCCGAGGCACTGGGCGTCAAGCCCGGCAGACCCTTGGCCGAGATCCGCGAGGTAGGCTCCAGTCCCGAAGGCTCGCCGCCCAGCGGCATTGGCCGGGTACGCGCTGTGGAAGATGAAATTCAGCGGGCGATCACCGAGGACGACGGCTTCGACCTGATCACTATGGGCCGGCCTGAAGGACCACGCTGCTATTGCGCAGTGAACAACCTGCTCCGCAAGTCTCTAGATTCGCTGTCGAAAAACTATGCCGCAGTGGTTGTGGACAATGAGGCCGGCATGGAGCACATTTCCCGCCGGACCACCAATAACGTGGACTTTCTGCTTATCATCATGAATCCGACGCTGCCCTCGGCGCGGGCGGCGGGCCGTATTCTGGCGCTTTCCCACGAATTGCCGGTGGTCATCGGGCGGCGGATGTTGCTGATCAATCGCCTCGGCCCGGAAGGCATGCCGGAAGGAGTCGATAGTGAAATATGCGGGCTGCACATCGAGCGCCTTCCCGATGTTCCGCAGGACGACGATCTTGAGCGCGATGGAGTCGCCGGACGTGACGTCTTCCGCCTCCCGGCCCAGAGCCCGGCGATGCTGGCGGTCCGGAATGTAGTCAAAGATCTGTGTTCCACTGCCGCGGTGATAGATAAGCATTGAAATCAACCGATCCAAGGAGAGTTTATAATGATTGTGCCTGATGCTAAAGAGAAATGGTCCGGGCGGGTGAACGCGGTGACCATCGGGGCCACGAAAGCCGAGGGCGGCACACGCGGCCGAACCGTGACCATCGGCGGCGCGGACGGGGTTCCATTTCTCAGTTTCGACGGACAGACGCCCCATCCTCCGGCCATCGCCCTGGATGTGCTGGACAAGCCGCCGCTCGAGTGGCCTCGACCGCTGGAGGAGACATATGGCGACGTGTGGTCAGATCCGGCTACCTGGGCCCGCCGCGTGAAGGAATTGGGCGCCGATCTGGTAAATCTCCGCCTAGTGGGCACGCATCCCGATGAAGGAGATCGCTCGCCGCAAGAGGCCGCCAAGATTGTCCGGGCCGTGCTGGCCGCAGTCGATCTGCCGCTGATCATCTGGGGTTGCGACGTCCCGGAGA
>JBEKJD010000366.1:0-10206 GCA_050011415.1 Dissulfurispiraceae bacterium
GGGTACATCATGGCAGTCCTCATCTGTGCATCCCTCTTCATCAGGGGAATCTTTACGGGAGAGGTCACCGGATTTAACCTTGATTCGGCCAACAACCTCCTCCGGTACTTCATGCTGGCGGTTGTGATCGTGGTAGCTGCAGTGCCGGAGGGCCTGCCGATGAGCGTTGCCCTATCGCTCTCGCTTGCCATGCGGAAGATGACCCGGGCGAGCTGCCTCGTGCGCAGGCTGATCGCCTGCGAGACGATCGGGTCTGCCACCACCATCTGCACGGACAAGACGGGGACGCTCACGATGAACCGGATGACCGTAGTCGAGTCCTCAGCCGGTATCCCTGCCCGGGGCAACGGACTGCCTGTAACCCCGGCAGAATGGATCACCCTCAATGCGGCCGTGAACGGGACCGCCCATCTCGGCACCCGCGAAGGGAAGGTCACGGTTATCGGCAACTCCACGGAAGGAGCCCTGCTCCGCTGGCTTGCCGCATACCAGCTCAGTTATGAGAAGATCCGGAAAGAGATACCGGCAGAAAAACAGCACCTCTTTGATGGTAACCGGAAGAGGATGTCCAGCGTGGTCCGGATCGGGGGGAGATCGTGGCTGCTCGTCAAGGGGGCCCCGGAAGTCGTTGCCGGGATCTGTACTGATGCACCGGACCTGGACGGTGTAAGGATCCTTGCCTCGCGTGCCATGCGGACCCTTGCCTTTGCCCACCGGGAGATCACAGGTGACGACGAGACCGAGACCGCCCTGGTCTGGGACGGGTATGTGGGCATACGCGACCCGCTCCGTGACAACATTGCCGCATCGGTTGCCGCGTGCAGTTCTACCGGCATCCGGGTACGGATGGTGACCGGGGATAACCCCGACACCGCCCGGGCTATAGCCCGCGAGGCCGGGATCCTGGGGACCGGCACCGTGGTGCAGGGCGCAGAATTCCGGTCGCTTTCGCCGGGGGAACAGGCCGCAGCGGCACGCCACATCGATGTGATGGCCCGGGCGGAGCCGCTCGACAAACTCCTTCTCGTCGAGGCACTCCGGAAGAACGGGGACGTGGTAGCGGTGACCGGTGATGGTACGAACGATGCCCCGGCACTCCGGCACGCGGATGTGGGTTTTGCCATGGGCATCGCGGGAACCGACGTGGCACGGGAGGCGGGGGATATCATCCTGCTCGACGACTCGTTTGCCTCCATCACCCGGGCCGTCTCCTGGGGCCGCTCTCTCTACGAGAACATCCAGCGTTTCCTCCTCTTCCAGCTGACCGTCAACTTCTGCGCCTGCCTGCTCGTCTTCATCGTCCCACTTCTCGGGTACCCCGAACCGTTTACGATCATCCAGATCCTCTGGATCAACATCATCATGGACACGCTCGCTGCCTTTGCACTCTGCTCTGAGGCACCCCACGGCGGGCTGATGAACAGGAAGCCGGTTCCCCGGGACGCCGCGATCATCACTCCTTTCATGGTCCTCTCGATCGTGGTGACCGGTACCTGTTTTGTCCTTGCCGGGATCCTCCAGATGGCGACCGGGTTCCTTGGCGGGACTACCCCAGCGGAGATCTCAACGGTACTCTTCTCTGCATTCATTGTCGCTGCAGTCTGGAACGGGGTGAACTGCCGGGCCCTCGGCGGGAAGATGCCCCCGTTCTTCCGGGGCAACCCGCTTTTCTTCGCCATTATGGGAGGCGTGGTCGCGATCCAGATTGCGATAGTACAGTTCGGGGGTGCGGTCTTTGAGACCGTGCCGCTCTCCGCATACCAGTGGATCGGGATCATGCTCTTTACTGCACCAGTCCTTGTGATCGGGTTCCTGCTCCGGGTATTATACCGGCACTACATACGGTGGATCGCAGACGGGCCTGCATGATCCTGGCCCAGTGTTTTTTCTTCCCTGCCCTCGTGATACCTGTATAGCCACCTCTCCGCTATAACGGGCCATTTTAATTTTCCTGACTCTGCTGGCACTTGCAGTCTCACTTACCGGTTGTGCTACAAGCCAGAACCCCAACCCGCAAAGCACGGGTACTGTAACACCTTTTGCCGGGCCTGGTACGATATCGATCCAGAACTTCACGTCCCGCTCCAACTTCTCCAGCTAAGGGAGATCCTTTGCGTTCACGTTCACAAAACCGGGTTCGTACCCGTACTGTTGCCCGATCCATCCGTCAATGACCGGTACCATTATCGTCACGCCCTGATCCGGAGACCACTCTCCTACACACAGATATGGATATCGTCGCGTTTTTCCGGGGGACCTGACAGAAATGCAGATATTGCGGGGTTTCTGGATCGACAAAAGAAAATATTATCCTGTAATACGGATAACCCGCAGTACCATATACCGGTGAAAATCCCATGTACGCAGTCCTGTATATTGATGATGATGCTGACCTGCTCGATATAACCAGGCAGTATCTGGAGGAGACCGGTATCTTCCGTGTCGATACGGCAGTTTCTGCCCGGGATGCCCTGAAGATAATGAGCTCGACAACCTACGATGCCATTATTGCGGATTACCAGATGCCGGCAATGAACGGGATCTCACTTCTTGAATTTACCCGGAAAACCTATGGCAATATCCCCTTCATCCTCTTTACGGGAAGAGGCCGTGAGGAAGTCGTGATCGAGGCGATCAACAACGGGGCCGATTATTATCTTCAGAAAGGCGGAGACCCGGACGCCCTCTTCGCGGAACTTATTCACAAACTCCAGCAGGCAATCCAGCTGCGGAAACAACAGGCAGTTCTCCGGATAAATGAGGAGAGGTTACGCAAAGCACAGATCCTTGGTCAGACCGGGGCATGGGAATATTATCCTGGATCGAAAATGATCTGGGCTTCGGATGAGGCACTGAATATTTTTGGGATCGTGTCGCCGTCAGGAGATTATCCAGTCGAAGAGATCGAAGCCTACATTCCCGATCGGGTCAGGGTCCATCAGGCACTCATTGACCTGATCGAACAGGGAAAAGAGTATCACATTGAATATTCCATCATGCCTGCCGACGGAACGCTGCCAAGAACCATTGTATCCAGCGCAGAACTGGAAAAGGATGCTTCGGGAACCCCGTTGAAAATAGTCGGTATTATCCAGGATGTCACCCGGCAAAAAGAGATGGAGACCGCCATCCTGGACAGCGAGGCCAAATACCGCACCCTGATCGAGAATTCAATCATGGGCATAGGGATAGTGAACAAGACCCGGGTCCTGTATGCAAACCATACCCTGCTTCGCATTTTCGGATATGACACCTTTGAAGAATTCTCAAAAATTCCTATCCTGGATCACCTTATGCCGGAATCGCGGGTGAGGTTTCGTGCCCCGATGGAACACTACGCCCGGGGGGGTGTCTTCCCGGAGAGACTGGAGCAGGATATTATCAGGAAGGACGGACGTGTCAGAACCGTGGAATTCAATGTCCGTCCCCTCGAGTTCAACGGTCAGAAATGCGACCAGGTATCTTTAATCGATATTACCGAGCGTAAGGATGCGGAGGCGCAACTGCGCCGGAATGAGGAGAGGTTCCGGGAGATCTATCAGAACGCTCCTGTGGGGATCTTCCGTTCCACGCCGGAAGGAGAACTCATCTGGACAAATCCTGCATTTTCCCGGATGCTCGGGTATGGATCAGCAGAAGAACTGACTGAAACGGTAAGCCGTTCTAACCTGGCGGAGGTGATCTGGGATCCTCCGGCACACCGGCCGCTTTTTATCAAGAAGGTGATGGAGTCAAAACAATGGTACGTATCGAATGTTTACATGCGCCATAAGGATGGGCACCGGTTGACGGTCCTGTTGTCGTACCGGTCATTATTCAACCCGGAATCCGCCAGGACGGAACTTGAAGGGTTTATAGAGGACGTAACTGAGCATGCTGAAGCCGAGAAGGCAATCCGGGATAATGAGATCCAGCTGCGCCTTGCACTTGAGGCCACCAATGACGGTCTGTTCGATATCGATCTGCTAAAGACCGAGGTATACCTGAGTCCGCAGTTTTACAGGATACTCGGTTACGAACCCGACGACTTTTCCCCTACGCTGGATGCATGGATTTCCCGGATCCATCCTGATGATGCGGAGAGTCTTGCCAGAAAGATGCGGGTGGAAATTCTCAGGGACCGGCCTGGCTTCATGTTTGAATACCGGATGAGATCTCGCCTGGGGGAATGGCGGTGGCTTCTCTGCAGAGGGAAGGTGATCACATGGTCGGTGGATGGCAATCCCCTGCGCCTCATCGGGACGCAGTACGATATCACCGAACAAAAGAAAACCAAAAATGCATTAGCACGGGAGGAGCGTACCTTCCGCTCTCTTGTGGACCAGCTGCAGGAATGCGTGGTTATCCTTGGAAATGACGGGGAGATCCTCTTTGCGAATCCCGCTGCATTCAGGATGGTGATGCTACCTGAGGGTACATCCCTTAAACCCCGAACGTACATCTCCCGGTTCCTCACACCCGGATCGTTCGCACATGCGATGCAGTATATCCATACCGTCTCTGAAGAGCCTAATCCGCGTATAGCGCAACTCATGCTGATGACCATAACGGGGGATACCCGGTGGGCCGAAGCCTGCGGGATAAAGATCAGTTACAGGGACCGGGAGGCGATCCTTGTTACCCTCCATGATATCACAGAACAGAAGAGTGCAGAAGAGAAGCTGTCAGCATTGAACCGGAAACTCCATCTTCTCTCAAGTATCACCCGCCACGATATCATGAACAAAATCACCGTGATCCTCGGGGCGCTCAGCATTGCAAAACGGCAGAACGGGGAACATGGGAAGAGTGAGGTCCTCTCCCGGCTCGAGTCCGCTACCATTGCCATACGATCTCAGGTGGAATTTACCCGGATCTATGAAGAAGTCGGCAACCAGGATCCCTGCTGGCAGCACCTGGATCACCATATCAGGCAGTTGCCTGTTCCGCCGGGTATCACTCTTGAGACCCGGATTGACGGGATCGAAGTGTATGCCGACCCGATGCTTGGGAAGGTATTCGACAATCTTCTGGACAACACGGCACGGTATGGGGAGAGGGCAACCCGGGTCCGCGTGCATGGTGATACTACAAAAGACGGATTCAGGATTGTCTTTGAGGATGATGGTGTCGGTATCCCCGGAGAGGATAAAGAAGTGATATTTGAACGGGGGTATGGGAAAAATACCGGTCTTGGCCTCTTTCTCAGCCGGGAGATACTCGCAATTACCGGTATGTCCATACGGGAAACCGGGGTCTGCGGTGAGGGGGTACGGTTTGAGATTCTCGTACCCCCCGGGGGGTATCGGCTTGCCTCTGAAAAACAGGAGTAGCAGGTTATGCCGCGCATCTTACCCCTGTGGCGATACAGGTAAGTAAGGTACTGATATTAAAAAAAAGCGTTTCTTTCACGGATCTCCAACCGGGCTCTAACGTGTCACATGGTCTATGACGCGATGAAGTTCGGCAAACTCCCGGTCGGGATTGCCGTCACGATGGAGGTAATAGTCTGCACCGAAATCAAGCGCAGCCCGGATATCGAGGCCAAGACTGCACCCGGAGTAAATGATGATATATGATGTGCATCCTCCCGAACGCAGTTTTTTAATCAGGTCTGTACCGTTCATCTTGGGCATCCGCCAGTCAGCGATGATCACATCATAGGAGTTTTTCTGTGCGGCTTCAAGCGCTTCAGGTGAACTGGTACAGATATCTACTGTGAATGCGGGGTTGTCCTGGAGATCCAGCCGGACTATTTCGAGGATGTCGCGATCATCGTCGACGAGAAGAATCCTGGTCATCGTATATACCGGTATGAAAATGCTAGTATCTTTGTTAAGAATCGTGATATTTATGTATTGTTCTTTTTTCCCGGAAATACTTATCAGGAAACCTTCCTGATGCATGGAATCGTATCTGTGGGGGGTTCAGGAAGATGGAGAAATATACCGGAAATATGCTTCCGGTATACCAACTTCAAAGCGGGATCCCGTGCCGGATTCACTGGTTTCTTCGAGCGTAATCCCGGTGATCGAAAGAATTTCCCGGGCTATGAACAGCCCCCTTCGTCCGGATCCATCTCCTTTCAGCTCGAAGAGCCGGTCTTTCTCCTCTGCCGGGATGCCATCCCCGTCATCCTCAACGATAATACGGAGATTCCGGTCCCCCCGGACTGCATAAATCCGGATCTGCACGGGTTTCTCGCCTGAGCCTGATGCCGATTCAAAGAAGCGATCGAATACATGATCGAGCTGGATATCGGCATATATCTCTATATCCGGAAGATCTGTTGTAATTCCCAGAGATGAGCCGGAGTAGGGTTTTGCTGCGTTTTCAACTACGGACCGGACGTTCTGCCACTCAGGGGGATGTGCCCCCAGGTCCTTGAAATCCCGGGTCAGATTGATCTCAGTTCTTATTGCTTTCGCTGCCTGCTCCTGGTGGTCGAGGTATTCGATGAGCAATGGATCGCTGACTGCCTTGCGTGTTCTTCCCAGGTACCCAAGGAGGATGGTGATCTTGTTCTGGATATCATGCCGTGCGATGCTGGAAAATACATTGAGTTTTTTGTTTGATTCCTGGAGTGCCCGCTTCATACGGGTGTATTCTGACAGATCGCGTCCTATGCAGTAAATGAATTGTTTGCCATGGTACTCAAGGTAGGACAATTTGACTTCCGCAGGAAGCCAGTTCCCATCCCTTTTCACCAGGGTCGTCTCCCGCGACAGGCCCCTGCCGGTTTTCAGTTCCTGCCACAACGTATCCCATGCGGCAAGCGAATATGCCGGAACAATATCGCCAAAGGGGCGCTGCAGGATCTCGCTCGCATCATAACGGAGCGTCTCTGCTGCGAGGGTATTGGCATATTTTATCCTGGCATCCTGGTCGATCCAGAAGATCATGTCCGTGGCATTGTCCATGGCAAACTGGGTGAGCAGGAGCTGCTCCTCTATCTTCTCCCGCTGCGCAATCTCTGCATAGAGATGCCGGTTTATCCCCCGTAACTCATCGGTGCGGGATACGATGGATTCTTCGAGCGTCTCCTGGGTCTTTTTCAGTTTCCGGGTCACCGCGACCAGGTCCGTGATATCTATACCGCAGGAATTGATAGCCACCACTTCCCCGCGCCCGTTGAACCGGGCCCGGTCCTGCCAGCGCTGGTACCGCAACTCACCATTCGCCATGACGGCCCGGTACTCGATCGTCCCGACAGGGTACTGTACTGTCAGGCTGGCGTGATGGGCACGGATCCGGTCCGCATCTTCCGGAGAAACGAGGGGTTTGAAGGGCCTGCCCACCAGCTCCTCCCGGGACTTGCCAACAGCATGGCAATAGGTCTCATTTACGTACCGGGTAATCCCCTCAGGTGTCTGGCGGATAACATACTCAATCTGATCATCGAGTAATGCCAGGATATCTGAAGAAGCTGTTTCACCGTTGTGCATCTCTCCCGGGTTCTCATCACGTTCCATCAGGACTGCCACACCGGGTTTCCCGGTATCAAATACCACGGGAATCATGATCAGGGTCAGGGGGAGACTTTTCTCACCTTGGCGTAAGGTGGACCGGATACGCTGCTCCATGCCTCTCAAGACACTTTTAAAGATATTCTGGGAGGCTGTACCTTCAGGAATATGGAGAGGGAGCCGTTCATACGACTGATTAATGATCTGATCTGCGGGACGGTTCACCAGACTGCACAAACTCTGGCTGAGATCGACAACAAGACCCTCCTTGTTCGCAATAAAAAAAGGCCGGCTGCAGACTTTCCGGAGTGAGGAAACCGGAAGTCTTTCCGACAGATAATACACCTTTGACGTACCGACTTTCCGTCCGTCAGCAGCACCCTGAACCTGCAGGATATCCATATATTTGGATATGGTATTACGGTTCAATTTTAGCGTACCTGAAATATCTGTAATACTCAGACCGTCTGGATGGCCCGCTAGTAACTCCTTTATCCGGGAAATTTCTGTCTGATATTCTTCCATATCCTGTCTGGAAATAACGTGAGTTTGTCAAAGGTATAAAGCCATCGAATTCGCCATGCAAATGCGCTTGGCAAATACACAGGTTTATTAGCGATTTTTTCGAAAACGGTATTTGCCAAAACAAAACGCTTGGCGAATATTATTTGCACTCTGATTAAATGGTGATGGAAAGTATGGCAGAATCTGTTGATGAAACCCAGTTGACAAGGAACTTCCTGATAAAAGACGATGATTTCAGGATCATATGAAACTCCTTAACCGGTTATCGGAAAAACTGGATGAGTATTTTGCCTTGCGAACCATTGGCGACTACCATAAACGGGAGTAATACCGTCATGATGTCCTATGACAAGATGGAAAAAAATCCAACGGTCATCTGGAATGAGATGCCGACCGTAATCCGATCAGACTCTTCGGATGCCGTGCGGGTCCAGTTGTTGTATGCATGGCTGTATATGATGAAAATGGATGGAAATTAAAAACCTATGAAAAAATGGTGATGTGTGTATGGAAACTACAATTGATCCGGTATTCAAGAATGAAGTGAAAATTTCAGATACAACGGCAAACCCCGGTGCGCTGGGCCTGCTGGCATTCGGTATGACCACCGTTATCCTGAACCTGCACAATGCAGGGCTCTTCGGCATGGGCTCCATAGTCTTTGCCATGGGGATATTCTATGGCGGGATTGCCCAGATCATTGCTGGCATCAT
Source organism: Dissulfurispiraceae bacterium (assembly GCA_050011415.1). Classification (GTDB taxonomy): domain Bacteria; phylum Nitrospirota; class Thermodesulfovibrionia; order Thermodesulfovibrionales; family Dissulfurispiraceae; genus JADFXI01. The sequence goes on from JBEKJD010000366.1 coordinate 8,684, forward strand.
GGAATGGAAGAAGAACAATACGTTCGGCATGGTCGCCTTCATATCGTACGGTTCTTTCTGGATCGTACTGGTCTTCATGATCCTGATGCCTGCCCTGGGGTGGAGTGATGCGCTGCCTTCCCGGGCCCTCGCTGCATACCTGGCCTTATGGGGTTTGTTCTCGCTCGTGATGTTCGTCATCACGTTCCGGCTTTCGAAGGCCCTACAGGTTGTCTTTGGTCTCCTTGTATTGCTCTTCCTCCTGCTTGTCGTGGGGATCTCTCTTGGCAATGCAGTGATCGTCCAGATTGCCGGTATTGAGGGGATCATCTGCGGCCTCTCCGCAATGTACACCGGCCTTGGCGAAGTCATGAATGAAGTCTACAAAGAGAAGATTGTCAACTTAGGGTGAATTCCATGATTGAACTGAAAGATTCGTTAGAGATGTTTGAGAGAAATCCATTATCTCAGGCAGTCATTGATTCCGACCAGAAAATTATCCTCGTGAACGATGCGTTCGCCAAAATGGTAGGATTCAGCAAGGACCGGTTGCTTGCGATCCGGTTCTCTGATTTCCGTGATAAAGGGATGATTAAGTATCTGGACAACAGCGGGGAGTCAGTTACAGAAGCAATCAACACACGGAGAACTACCCATGGCCAGAGTACCCTGGAAACGCCCTCCGGTGTTCATATCGTTGTCCGGACAAATATGCCGATCCTTGACGAGAAAGGTGAGGTCAAATACATCTATATCACGTACAATGAAATAACAAAGATCGTCAAGAACCAGAAGTTCATGGAGAAAGAGGTTGACACGCTGAGCGAGGCCTACGCCCTGATGGCTGCAGGAGACCTGACAGTACGGGTCAATCTTGAGAATCCTGACGAAGACACCAAGGCGTCCCATGAACTTATCGTCAAACTCCGGGACGCAGTCCGCGGTATCGTCATCAGTCTCGAGAAGAATATAGCTGACGTCAACAAACAGATGACAAACCTGACTTCCACGGCAGCTAATGCAACAACGAGCGTGGAGGACGCTTCAAAGAGTGTCAACCAGATCGCAAAGAATGCAAGTGCCGTCTCTGAGAACGCCCAGAAATCTTCCGAAGGCGTGGAGCAGATGTCCAAGGCGATGCAGGACATGAGCGCCGCGGTCGAGGAGATTACCTCCAGCATGGAGAGCGTCTCATCCCAGGCGAACACGGCAAATGCCTCGGCCAAGAGTGGTGCGATCCTTGCGGATAACGTAAACAAGGATATGACCGAGATCACAACTTCCACGAACAATGTGTACGGGATTGTCAAGGATATCGAGAAACAGATGCACGATATCGGAAAGATCATCGTCCTCATCCGTGACCTCGCCAGCCAGACGAACCTCCTCGCGCTCAATGCAGCCATCGAAGCGGCCCGGGCGGGAGAGCATGGCCGGGGCTTTGCCGTGGTTGCATCGGAAGTCAAATCCCTGGCACAGGAATCCCGGTCCAGTGCAGAAAAGATCGAGGAGATGATCACCCAGCTCAACCTTGCCACCAAGAA
>JBEKJD010000367.1:0-10247 GCA_050011415.1 Dissulfurispiraceae bacterium
GCCATTAGTGTTTACAGAGCCTGTACTATATAAATTGGTGATGGCGCTATTATTGTACCCCACCAGTCCGCCAACCTCGTCGCTGCCACCGCTGCCGTTAGTGCTTACATAATTAATGCTAAAAGAATTGGTTATGGCACCATCATTTTCCCCTACCAGTCCGCCAACCTCGTCGTAATTACTGTTGCCCACGTGGCTGCTGATAGTGCTTACAGAGCCGGCGCTGAAAGAAGAGTCGACACTGCCACCATAATTCAGCCCCACCAGTCCGCCAACCTCGTCGTTACCACCGCTGCCGTTAGTGCTTACATAATTAGCGCTAAAAGAATTGGTGATGGCGCCGTAATTCTCCCCCGCCAGTCCGCCAACCGCGTCGGTGCCACTGCTTACCGTAGTTTTGACAGAGCCGGTGCTGAAAGAATTTATGATGGAGCCGCTGGAATCATTCTTCCCAACCAGTCCGCCTATGTTGTCGTTGCCAACACTGGAGTAGGTGCTTACAGATGCAGCGCTGGATGAATTTATTATGAGGCCATTATTATACCCCACAAGTCCGCCTACGCTGTCGTTGCCACCGCAGTGGCCGGTGCTGCAACTGGTGCTTACAGAGCCGGTTGAGTATGAATTGGTGATAGTTCCGCCGCTATAATTATACCCCACAAGTCCGCCTACGCTGTCATGGCCGGAGGGGCTGTCGATAGTGCCCACAGAGCCGGTACTGTATGAATTTGTTATGGTGCCGGTGTTCTCCCCCACCAGTCCGCCTATGTATGCGTCGGGACCGCCGAGGATAGATATATTGGCTCCCGTGAGCCCAACATTACGGATATTTCCACTATTGTATCCAAAAAGCCCGGCATAGCCGGCGGCTGTTGGAGTAGTTATGGTAAGTCCACTGATAACATATCCGTTTCCGTCAAATATACCGGAGAAAGCTGAACCATTGCCGATTGGCGTAAAATTGGAGCATCCGCCAATGTTAATGTTGTTGCCAAGGGCGTAGATGCCGGACAGATTGCTTATATTCTCGAGGTTAAAGGCGCTGTTGACAAGCATGTAAGATGTAAGCGTGCCGCCGCTGACATTCCCGGAGTAGGGCGAGTAAAGCGCCCCGTTGCTCTGAACGTAGGAATTGAAGGCGCCGTTATAACCTCCAACAGGGTTATAATAGATGGAAGCGCTGCCGCCTCCCAGGTTGATTTGACCGCCTGTAAAGTTGACTGAGCCCATGTCCGATTGCAGCAGCACATTGCCGCCGGCGCTGTTAATTGCTCCAGCCACTGCAATATTTCCAGAGGTGTTCTCATAGCTGAAGTTCAGCGGATTCCCACCATTATTGACAGCCCCAATTATGGAATTCCCGCTTGAATTCGTCACGTTATAACTCAGATTGGTTGCATATATATTTGAAGCGCCTCCGCCTGTCTTCAAGCTCAGGTCTGTAAGTGCAGTATTGCTGAAAACATTAATTGCGCCGCTGTTAGTTGCAAGAGAAAGTTTCGGTGTCACGTTGTTGCCGGTAAGGCTGATGCCGGTCATGGAAATAGCTGTAAGACCGCCCGATGTTATGTACCCGGAGCTGTTCTCGGACAGCGATCCACTGTCGGATATTAACGTTACGTAACCGTTACCGGCAGTTATTGGGCCGTTGACCGCAATATTTCCAGAGGTGTTCTCATAGCTGAAGTTCAGCGGATTCCCCCCATTATTGATTGCCCCAATTATGGAATTCCCGCTGGAATTCGTCACGTTATAAGTTAGACTTGTTGCATATATATTTGAAGCTCCGCCATTTGTCTTCACGCTTAAGTTTGTAAGTGTGGCAGTATCATTGACATTGATCGAGCCGCCATTAGTTGCAAGCGAAAGATTCGGTACAACGTTATTGCCCGTCAGACTGATGCCGTTAAACGCAATTGCCGTAAGACTGCCTGATGTTATAGCGCCAGTGCCTGTAATAGTATGGCCTATCGGATCCGTGAGATTTACCGCGCCTGAGCCTGCATTAATTGCGCCGTTGATAGTGATATTCCCGGCAGCCCACAGGTTCACATTGCCGTTGCTTGAAGCTATCCCGGTTTCCGTAATGTTGCCGGTGTTTTCAGTTACCGTAAATGCTGAGCCTGGAGCAGTGTTGTGCCCGCTTACGGACAGTCCGGAAGGCTCGTAACTGTTATAGAGGATATAGAAGTTGGAGTTGGTGTTGTTGTTTGTATTTGTCAGGCTTACAGTGGGCACTACGTTATTGCCGGTAAGGTTGATGCCTCCCGATGCTCCGGCTGAAAGAGAGCTTGCAGTTATATTTCCTGCTCCACTAATGTAACCGGACAGAGTATTTATGTTAACGGCGCCTCCGGCGGCATTAATATTGTTGTACACATTTATGTTCTGAGGCTGCGTCGATAGACCAGCCGTCTGCAGCAGCACATTACCCCCATTAGTCGTGATATTTCCTGCACCGACATTTATACTGCCGGAGTTTTCAGTAACGTAGAAGGCCCCACCCGATGAATAACTGAAGCCGCTCACGGAAAGAGTGTTTGATGCCCCTACATTGCTGGCGTAGCCTATGTTGCCGCTTCCGGTATTCCTAAGGCTTACTGTTGGCACAAAGTTCATGCCGGTCAGGCTGATGCCGGTCAATGCGCTTGAAGTAAGAGTGCTTGCAGTTATAACACCCGAGCCACTGATATTGCCCGCTGTGCTCGTAAGGTTTGCCGCGTTTGTACCAGCAGTAATGATGCCGCTGATATTGACAGTCTGAGTGGCCGTTAGTGTCACACTACCATTATTAGTGGTGATGTTGGCCGAGCCTTTGGGGGCACTGATGGCGTATATAGGGACGGATAGACCGCCGGAGGCTTCTGTGACGGTAAAGCTCCCGCCTGAAGCATTGTCGACGCCGCTTATGATGAGCGTATTAGTGGCGCCTATGCTGCTGTTGTAGCTGATGCTGCCGCTGTTGCCGATTCCGGTGTTTGTCAGGCTTACCGTAGGCACAACGTTCATGCCTGTCAGACTGATACCGGTCAAGGCGCTTGAAGTAAGAGTACCGGCGGTTATAACTCCTGATCCGGACACAGAGCCATTGTCGGATATTAAAATCACATTGCCGGCGCCCACATTTATTGTATTACTTCCAGCGGCAACTGCAATATTTCCAGCAGTGTTCTCATAGCTGAAGTTCAGTGGATTAACTCCGTTAACAGCAACTGTAGAAATCGTAGTGTTACTGCCTGCTTCATTCACAGAATAAGTCAAATTAGGCGCATTTATTGCCTGAGATGTAGTGCTTCCGTTTGTCGTAACGCTTAAGGATGCAAGTGAGGAAGTATCATTGAAATTGATCGCACCACGGTTAGTTGCAAGCGAAAGATTCGGCACAACGTTACTGCCGGTCAGGCTGATGCCGGTAAGTGCGCTTGAAGTAAGAGTGTTTGCAGTTATAACACCTGAGCCGGTTATATTGCCTGCCATAGCTGTGAGATTGACCACGCCCGGGCCGATGCTTAGAGTAATGCTGCCGCCGATATCGACATTCCGAGCAGCCGTCAGATTCACATTGCCGGCTCCGGTGATGTTATTAGCCGCGCCGACATTAATACTGCCGCCGATTTCAGTAACGTTGAAAGCCCCTCCCGCAACTCCGCTAAGGCCGCTAAGGGAAAGAATGTTGGAGACCCCTATGTTGCTGGTATAAACGATGCTGCCGCTGTTGCCTATACCGTTGTTTGTAAGGATTACAGTGGGCACAACGTTCATGCCGGTCAGACTGATGCCGGTCAAGGCGCTCGATGTGAGACTACCTGATCTTATGACACCCGGGCCGGACACTGATCCATTGTCAGATATCAACGCCACGTTGCCGGAATGAACAGAAATTTGTCCATTAACTCCAATATTACCACCGGTGTTTTCATAGCTGAAATTCAGATTCCCGCTGCTGACAACATTTGTAATAGTAGTATTCCCGCCTGACTCTGATACGGAATAAGCTGTCAGATTAGTTGCCGTTATATTTTGCCCCGAAGTATTGCCATTGGTCTTCACGCTTAAATCTGTAAGTGCAGTATAATCCTTGAAATTAATTGCGCCACCGTTAGTTGAAAGCGAAAGCTTCGGCGCCAAGTTGTAGCCGATAAGACTGATGCCGTTAAATGCAATTGCTGAGAGGCTGCCTGATGTTATATGACCTGATTCGTTTATGGAGCTGGTCGTGCTCGTGAGGATAACATTGGCTGTGCCGGCAATAATGTAATCGAACCCTGTGATATTCTGTGCAGCTATTAGTGTCATATTACCGTTGCTGGTGCTGATACCCTCACATTCAGTACAAGGAAGAGTAAGACTGCCGGTTTTTTCGGTAATGGTGAAGCCGCCGCCTGGAGCACTGTTATGGCTAAAGCCGTTGACAGAAAGAGTATTAGAGGCCCCTATGTTACTGTTATAGATAATGTCGCCGCTGGTCAGGTTTATGAGTTTGACAAACGGCACTACGTTATTGCCGGACAGGTTAATCCCTGTTGCTGCATTTGCCGAAAGAGAGCCGGCAATTATGACCCCGGAACCGGACACCGAGCCATTGTCAGATATTAACGTCACGTTGCCGGCCCCGGCAGTACCGGCATTAATAGCTCCGCCAACTATAATATTGCCGACAGTGTTCTCATAGCTGAAGTTCAGTGGATTAACTCCATTGGCGGCAACTGTAGAAATCATAGTGTTACTGCCTGCTTCATTTACAGAATAAGACAAATTAGGCGCATTTATTGCCTGCGATATAGTGCTGCCGTTTGTTGTAACGTTTAAGTTTGCAAGTGCGGCAGTATCATTGACACTGATTGCACCACCGTTAGTGATCATTGAAAGATTAGGCGCATTGATGCCAGCCAGGCTGATGCCCGTCATCGCTCTTGAAGTAAGAGTGTTTGCAGTTATAACACCTGGACCAGTTATATTGCCGGCATTACCTGTCAGATTAACGGTGCCTAAGCCGGCATTGATGGCGCCGCTGACAATGACGTTCTGAGCAGCCCACAGGTTCACATTGCCGCCTCCTGTGATGATATTAGCCGCGCCGACATTAATACTGCCGCCAATTTCATTAACGTTGAAGGCCCCTCCCCCTGAGCTGGCGCCGCTTACGGAAAGAGTTGATGCGCCAATGTTGCTGCTGTAACTGACGTTGCCGCTACCGCTGTTTATAAGGCTTACCGTAGGCACAACGTTCAAGCCGGTCAGGCTGATGCCGGTCATAGCTCTTGAAGTAAGATTGTTTGCAGTTATAACACCTGTGCCGTTGACATAGCCTGCATTGCCCATAAGACTCACCGCGCCTGCGCCTGCAGTTATGTCGCCTGCAACGATAATATTCTGAGCAGCCCACAGGTTCACATTGCCGCCTTTGGTGGCGATATTAGCCGCCACATTACCGGTGTTATAAGCAACACCTATAGAGCCGGATCTTTCTGTAACGTTGAAGGCTCCACCCGATCCATAACTATAGCCGCTAACAACCAGTGTGTTGGATGCTCCCAGGTTGCTTGAGTACGATATGCTTCCGCTATTGCTGCTGCCATTGCCGTTGACCAGGTTTGCGGAAGGTACAATGTTCATGCCTGTCAGGCTGATTCCGGTGAGCGCAATCGAGCTAAGACCGCCACCGGTTATAATGCCATTGCCTGTTACATTTCCCGAATTGCTTGAAAGCGACACAAAGCCTGTGCCGGCACTTATATTGCCGGTCACAATAACATTCTGGTTAGCCGCAAGTGTCACAAAACCGTTAGCAGTGATTATATTTGCTGCTGCAACATTGAGACTGCCCGAGGTTTCCGTAACATTGAAGTCTCCGACACCGAAGTTCCCTGCAGGAACGCCGATAGAGCCGCTCACGGAAAGAGTGTTGCCAGTGCCTATGCTGCTGTTATAGATGATGCTTCCGCCGTTGCCGCTGCCGGTGTTTGTAAGGCTTACCGTAGGCACAATGTTCATGCCTGTCAGATTGATGCCGGTCAATGCGCTTGAAGTCAGACTGCCTGATGTTATGACCCCGGAGCCGTTCTCAGACACAGAGCCGGTGTCGGATATTAACGTCACGTTGCCGGCTCCGGCAGTACCGGCATTAATAGCTCCGCCGACTATAATATTGCCGCCAGTGTTTTCATAGCTGAAGTTCAGTGGATTAACTCCAATGGAGGCAACTGTTGAAATCGTAGTGTTACTGCCTGCTTCATTCACAGAATAAGTCAAATTAGGCGCATTTATTGCCTGAGATGTAGTGCTGCCGTTTGTCTTCACGCTTAAGTTTGTAAGTGAGGTAGTATCAATGACATTGATTGCACCACCGTTAGCTATCATTGAAAGATTAGGCACATTAATGCCCGCCAGGCTGATGCCGGTCAACGCGCTTGAAGAAAGAGTGTTTGCAGTTATAACACCTGAACCGCTTATATTGCCGGCATTACCTGTCAGATTAACTGTGCCTAAACCGGCATTGATAGCTCCGCTGACAATGACATTCTGTGCAGTCCACAGGATGTCATTGCCGCCGGTGGTGACGATATTCGCCGCGCCGACATTAATACTGCCGGAGTTTTCAGTAACGTTGAAGGCCCCTCCAGTAGCAGAGCCGCTCACAGAAAGAATATTTCCAGCGCCTATGTTACTTTTATAGTTTATGTTGCCGCTGCCGGTGTTTGTCAGGCTTACCGTGGGCACTTCGTTCATGCCGGTCAGGCTGATGCCGGTCAATGCGCTTGATGTAAGAGAGCTTGCAGTTATAACACCTGAGCCGATGATACTGCCTGCATTGCTCGCAAGATTCACCGCGCCGCCGATAATAGATCCGACGCCAATATTCTGGGCAGCTGTCAGGTTCACATTGCCGCCGGTGGTGATGATAAAAGGATTGACAAAGAGACCACCCGAAGTTTCGTTAACGTTGAAGGCCCCGCTACCGCTAAAAATCACGCCGCCCATGGTAAGAGTGTTGCCGGCGCCTACATTGCTGGTGTAGCTTATGTTGCCGATGCCGTGGTTTGTGAGGCTTACCGTAGGCACAACATTCATGCCGGTCAGGCTGATGCCTGTCAACGCGCTTGATGTAAGAGTGTTTGCAGTAATGGTCCCAGTTTCATTAATGTAGCCGCTGCTTTGCAGTGTAAGGCTATTGCTGCCGACATTCACGTTGCTGTCAATGTTTATATTGCCGGCAATGATTTGTGAATTAAAACCGGGGTTTGGTGTCACGGTATTGCTCGAGACACGGTATGGGACATAAGGGGAATTAAGGCTTCCCTCGGAGTTTTGAGCCATATTAGCTATCCCCGACGTGTTAATTGTCCCCAGACTGACAGCAGACACTGCGTTGGAATAAAGAGGAAGATTGATATTACCACCAATAGAGACATAAAACGAAGCACCCAGGGTGTTGCCACTGGTAACATAGGCGAGGAGGTAGTCTCCACTTGGCACGGAATTAGCAGGCAGTGCAAAATAGTAAAAACCGTTATTTCCCATGCTGACATTGGCAAACAGGTTCCCATTAACTGCTGTCTGAATGGTCTGTCCACTGTATGAAACATTAAGAAGTGAGCCGGATATGATCTGTGGAGCCCCGGTGGTGAATTGCCACTGCAGGTAAGGATAAGAAACACCGTTCTCTATTCCCCATATGGCTGCGCTGCCATTACCAGTGATGTTCCAGGAGTAGTTGCTTTGATTCATCATCCAGGTAGTAGTCTCGCCAGTCCCGCCGGCGCTATTTGTCAGACCGGAAGTTCCAATGTCCCAGTAACTATTGGTGGTAGTGCCGAATGCATCATTAGTACCTACCAGTCCGCCTGCCTGATTGCCGGTTCCGGTGACTTTTCCTGTGCTGTAGGATGCATTGATGGCGCCAACATTCTCCCCCACCAGTCCGCCTACATATTGGTTTCCGTTGACCATTGCCAAACTGTATGAATTGATGATGGTTCCGGTGTTCAAACCCACCAGTCCGCCTACAGAAGTGCCGGCGCTATTTACGGTGCCCATACTATAGGAAGAGTTAATACCGCCATTATTGTCCCCCACAAGTCCGCCTATATATTGGGAACCATTGCCGGCTGCTGTTACTGTTCCCGTACTGTATGAATTAGTGATGCCCCCACTATTGAACCCCACCAGTCCACCGATGGAATATGGAGAAGTACCGGTGCCCGTGACCGGTCCCGAACTGTATGAATTGCTGATTGTACCACCATTATTCCACCCCACCAGTCCGCCTGCATAGCTGTATCCGTTAACTGCTCCTGTACTGTATGAATTGCCGCCGATTGTGCCGGTGTTGTCCCCCACCAGTCCGCCGATACTAACTATTCCTGAAGTGTAAGTGTCCGTTACTGTTCCAGTACTGTACGAAATGCCATTGATGACGCCACCACTATTGAACCCCACCAGTCCGCCTACAGATGTGCCAGTGCCTGTTACTGGTCCAATACTGAATGAATTGGTGATAATTCCGCTGGAAGTGTAGTTAGTCCCCACCAGTCCGCCTAACGTGCTGTTTCCGTTAACCGCTCCTGTATTGTATGAATTGGTAATGCCACCAGAATTATACCCCACCAGTCCGCCTACCTCTTGAGACGAACTACCGCCTGTTACTTTTCCAGTATTGTACGAATTGCTGCCGATTGTGCCCGTGTTCTCCCCCACCAGTCCGCCTACATTTAGCGATGAAGCACCGCTTGTTACAGTTCCCATACTGTATGAATTGCTGATGCTGCCCTCGTTCAACCCCACCAGTCCGCCTATATCAGTTGGATAAGTGCCGGTGCCAGTTACTGTTCCAGTACTGTAATACGAATTAGTTATAGTTCCGCCAGTTCCGCCACTATACGAAATTATATTCTGCCCCACCAGTCCGCCTACTGCCTGGGGTCCGCTAACAGTTCCCGTACTGTATGAATTGCTAATGCTGCCGCCAACACTATACCCCACCAGTCCGCCAATACCATCTGTAGAAATGCCGGTGCCATTTACTGCTCCAGTACTGTATGAATTGCTGATGCTGCCGCCATTACTGCTATAGCCGGAGTTGGAAGTTGTATTAAACCCCACGAGTCCACCGATACCGAATGAGCCGCTGCCCGTGACTGTTCCAGTACTGTATGAATTGCTGATGCTGCCACCGTTATTGTCCCCCACCAGACCAGCCACATTACTGGCGCCAATTATGGTCACATTCGTCAGCCCCAGATTGCGGATAGTTCCGTTACTGCAGCCAAACAGTCCGACATTGTTAGTGCTTGCGAGATCGATATAGAGATTGGATATGGTATGGCCGAGACCATCAACGGCACCGTTGAAAGGAGCAGAAGAGTTGCCTATGGGATTAAAACCGTTAGTCCATAATGATGTATTAGATGTCGCAGAGGCGTTAATGTCGCTTCCTATGGCGTAGTTGCCGGCGAGAACTGTGGAGCTGCCGTTAAGGCCTTGCAAAGTAGCGCCATTCGTATCGCCCGCACTCCCCAGGCTGTTGATGACTGTGTAGCTTGTGCCGCTGATTTGCAGCATTTGCGCAGAGGTGAGGTTCAGCTTGCCGCTGGCACCATAGTTAAGCGTAGCGTTGATAGCAACTGTACCGTTAGCGCCGATAGTGAGTGAGCTCACAGTTGAACCGGTGAAGTTGATTGCGGGGTTGCCTGACCCGGTCGTCACATTGCCGGCCAGGACGATGCCGTTAATATTAATGCTGGTGGCGCTGCCGATATTGGCAGTTCCCAGCACGTTTGGCACACCGGCACTCCAATTACCTGCAGTTGTCCAATTACCGCCGCTTGCGGGGCCGATCCAATTAGTGGTGCTGTTGCTCAGAAGCTGGAAGCTGGAAAAAACATTGGCGGTGCCCGAGAGAGACGGATCATTACCAATCAGAGTGCTGTTTAATGCCCCAATGCCATTGACTGCACCAGTGGCATAAGCGATATTAATGCTGCCGCCGTTGTTGTAGCCCACCAGCCCGCCAACATTGCCACTACTGCCGGTCACATTGCCGATGGCGTAACTGTTGCTGATGCTGCCGTTGTTCAATCCCACCAGCCCGCCGATGTCGTAGCCACTACTAGTCACCTTGCCAGTAGCATAGCTGTTGCTGATGCTGGCGCCGGTGTCGTTCAATCCTGCCAGCCCGCCTACCTCGTAACTATTACCGGTTGCATTGCCGGTAGCATAGCTGTTGCTGATGCTGGCGCCGTTTCCGC
>JBEKJD010000368.1:0-6752 GCA_050011415.1 Dissulfurispiraceae bacterium
CAGAAAGAAGCAATGCACCGTTTTTTTATTGATGAGGTCTTCCCGGTGCTTACACCGCTTGCGTTCGACAGCTCCCACCCGTTTCCCTTCATCTCCAACCTCTCCCTCAACCTTGCGATCATCGTACGGGACCAGAACAACAAGGAATTCTTCGCCCGGGTCAAGGTCCCGACCAACCTCTTCTCCCGGCTCATCCGGCTTCCCGAGCCTGATGGGTCGACCCGGAATGATGATTCCGTGGTCCATTTTGTTTATCTTGAAGAGATCATCGCTGCTCACCTCGACATGCTCTTCCCCGGACTCGAGACCGTGGCTTCATTCCCGTTCAGGATTACGCGGGATGCAGACCTTGAGATTGAGGTCGATGAAGCATCCGATCTCCTGACAACTGTGGAGGAGATCATGGAGCAGCGTGCCCGGGGCAAACCGGTCCGTATTGAAGTGGACTCCTGCATGCGGGAAGGGATCTGTCATATGCTGGAGCAGAAACTCGGTATCAGTACTTCGATGCTGTACCCGGTCGGCCACCCAATCGGCATGGCTGACCTCATGCAGATGATGTCTCTTGATCGTCCCGACCTCAAGGATTCTCCGTTCCTGCCCTCGCTCCCGGTGGACCTTGCTGATGACAGGGATATTTTCGCAGCGATCAAGCGTCACGATATCCTTCTCTACCAGCCTTATGACAGTTTTTCACCTGTTGTCAATTTTATCCGGCAGGCTGCCCATGATCCGGGTGTACTTGCGATCAAGATCACGCTCTACCGGGTCGGGTCAAACTCTCCTATCGTCATCGCACTCATGGAAGCACGGGAGAACGGCAAGGCTGTCGCAGCCCTGATTGAACTCAAGGCCCGGTTTGATGAAGAGAATAATATTGGATGGGCACGGGCGCTCGAACGGGAAGGTGTCCACGTGGTCTATGGTGTAGTCGGGCTCAAAGTTCATGCAAAGCTCTGCATGGTAGTCCGGCGTGAGAAAGAGGGGATACGGAGGTACATGCACCTTGGCACCGGTAATTATAACGCAACAACAAGCCGGATCTACACGGACTTCGGCCTGCTCACCTGCGACCGGGAGATTGGCGAAGACATTGCAAACCTCTTCAATTTCCTGACCGGCTATGCCCGTATCGAACAGTACAGGAAGCTCCTTGTCGCACCGGTCACCCTGCGCAGAATTCTCCTGGAGAAGATTGAAAGGGAGGTTGCACGGCAGAACGAACATGGCGATGGACATATCATCTTTAAGATGAATGCCCTCGTTGATCCTGTCTGCATAGCCGCTTTGTATACAGCATCGCAGGCCGGTGTAAAGATCGACCTGCAGGTCCGGGGCATCTGTTGTCTCCGGCCGGGCATTCCCGGATTCAGTGAGACGATCCGGGTCACGGCGATTGTCGGCAGGTTCCTCGAACATGCCCGGATCTACTATTTCCGGAACGGCGGGGACGAGGAGGTATTCCTTGGCAGCGCGGACCTGATGCCCCGGAACCTTGACCGTCGTGTTGAGATCCTATTCCCGGTTCAGGATCCTCCGATGCGGAAGGCGATTATTGGCCAGATCCTTTCAGTCCAGCTCAGCGACAATGTCAAGTCCCGGTTGATGCAGGCCGATGGCACCTATGTACGGATCACTCCTGCCCCGGGAGAAAAACCGATGAATGTGCAGACCTGGCTGGTGGAGAACCGTGGAATCTGGTACGATACCCGGTCCTGATCAGCAAGGACCGGAATCCGGGCTCTGCTGGTTCGGCCTCCAGCGTCTGCCGGTCCTGCTGGATGCATTTGTCAAAGAGATTGATGGTGTACGGACCTCCGAAGACATCGAGTACATTCACCGGATGCGGGTTGCCACCCGCCGTCTCCGTGCAGCACTCCCGCTCTTTCGTACCTGTTTTACCGGTAAGCAGTACTCCCGCTGGATGGAGGAGATCGCAAATATTACCAGGGCACTTGGCGAAGCCCGCGATGCGGATGTACAGATCGCATTTCTTGTTAAGTACCAGAAACGGTTCCGGTCCTCCCAGAAGAACAAGGCACGTGCTCAGGGCGCAAATATCCCGGCCAACCCTTTCGATCCGGCGCTTCTCTACCTCCTCGCCGATCTCCGGAAACGACGGTCCGGTCTTCAGGTACGTGTCCTTACCGCACTCGATGCACTGGAGAAGAGTGGCGTTATTGGTGAGATGCAGGCCCTGTTCGCTGCCCGGAATACTGCTGTCCATCGGACTCCCTGGAATGCGATGAGTTATGGTATACCGACCGTTGCAGCGCAACGGATCGAGACCCGGCTTGGAATCATGCTCTCCTATGAGCCCTGGGTGCCTTACCCGGATGCCGTGGCCGAACATCATGCCACCCGCATTGCAGCAAAAAAACTCCGGTATACGATGGAGGTATATGGTGCCATATATCGCCTCTCCCTGAAAAAACCCCTGGTACGGGTAAAGAAGATCCAGGAAATCCTTGGCGATCTTCATGACTGCGATGTCTGGATCGACCATGTCACCCGGATCCTGCTTCGCGAACGCTCCCGCCTGCGTACAGAGAACGAAGAGAAACGCCCTGATCCCGTGACACTGGCCAGTCTTCGGCTCTTTCTTAAGGAACGTGAAGGGGCCAGGATCCAGCTGCACCGGCAGTTTGTGCGGTTCTGGGAATCCCAGAAGCGGATGCATATCTGGGATGAACTCCGGGGGACCCTTCTCTACGGGAGGAAAAAAAGGTTCCAGCCGGGCTCGACCGTAACGGATGAGGAGATTAAGCGGGCTGCCAATACTGTTGCGGCACAGTTCCCGGATGGACTTGCCCATCACCGGCACGTGACGCACCTTGCCCTGATGCTGTTTGACAGTCTCCAGCCGGTTCATAGCATGACAAGGCACGACCGCACCCTTCTTGAATGTGGAGGAATGCTGCATGATATCGGATGGATGATCCGGGAGAAACGGCACAACGAACTGAGCACTGCACGCATCCTTGCCAACGAGAATATTCCGCTCGATATTCCTGATCGCGTGACAGTCGGGCTCATTGCGCTTGCCCATCGCGGAAAAATAATGCCGGAAAACCATGTCCTCTTTTCACTCCTGTCGGAAGACCAGCAGAAAAAGATCCTGCAGCTCGCAGCGCTTCTCCGGGTAGCGGACGGGTTGGATTACCTTCACCAGGGTTCCGTGCAGGAAATTCACTGCGTCATCGACGCAGGTGGGATAACCTGCGATATCGTCTCCACTGCAGACGCAGCGCTGGAGAAAGAGCGGGCACGATCAAAATCTGCACTGTTTGCACAGGCATTCGGGCGCGAACTGGTGATCCGGTGAAACCCCGGTCTCCCGGCCCGAACGGGCGCGTAGTATCATTTCTCGATATGGGGACAAACTCACTCCGTCTTCTCGTAGTCCGTCTCAACCCGAACCATTCCTACACGATCCTGACCCGCCAGAAACAGCAGGTCCGGCTCGGCGAAGGAGAGTTTGAAGACGAAGAGATCACCCCCCAGGCAATGGAACGCGCGGCAATTGTTGCAAAACGGTTTACCGATCTTGCCCGGACATTCAGTTCCGAAGAATTTGTGGCTGTCGCGACATCCGCCGCCCGCGAGGCCTCCAACCAGAATGAACTCCTGCACCTGCTCCGTCAGGAGGCCCGGATCGATATCCGGGTTATCTCCGGCCGTGAAGAAGCCCGGCTCATCTATCTTGGGGTAGTGAGTGGTATGCACCTGACTGCCGTCCCGGCATTTTTTATCGATATTGGCGGTGGCAGTACAGAAGTTGCCATCGGGGATGCAGCAGATTACCAGTACCTGGACAGTTTCAAGCTCGGGGCCATCCGGCTCGCGAATCTCTATACTGCGCCCGGTGATAATGGCCAGGTCTCGCCCGAACAATACCGCAAGCTCCAGCAGCATGTCCGGAACGTGATCATCCATTCTCTGGATAAACTCAGGAAGTTCAGACCGGCGATTGCCATCGGGAGTTCCGGTTCGATCATGAACCTTGCCGAGATTGCCCAGAAAGCATTGCACCCGGGGACAGAACAGTCCGATGCAGCTGTGCTCTCGTATAAGGATCTGAAGAAAGTTATTGACCTCCTCTGTTCCCTACCGCTGGAACAGCGCCGGAAAGTACCGGGGATCAACCCGGAGCGGGCGGATATTATCATACCCGGGGCGGTGATCCTCGAAGTGTTCATGAAAGAGCTCTCGCTCGATGCCGTTACTATTACAGGACGTGGCCTGCAGGATGGACTCCTTATCGATTATCTCTCCCGCATGGACAACTTTCCCCTGCTCGGGGAACTTTCGTCCCGCCAGCGGAGCGTGCTCCAGCTTGGGCGATCATGCGGTATCAACGAGGTGCATGCACGGACGGTTACAAGCCTCGTACTTGAGATGTTCGATTCCGCCCGGGAGCAGAAGCTCCATGATTTTTCCGACATCGATCGCGAACTCCTAGAGTATGCTACATTTCTCCACGACATCGGCTCCTTCATCTCCTATACAAACCACCACGCCCACTCGTATTACATCATAAAAAATTCCGAACTGCTCGGATTCGACCAGAAAGAAGTGACATTCATGGCCACCCTTGCAAAATTCCACCGGAAAAAGACGCCCAAGAAAAAAGATCTCGATATCACCGATCTCGACATGCGGGAGCGGGAGGCCTTAAAAGTGCTCTCCACTTTTATCCGGCTCGGGGAGAGCCTGGACCGGAGCCACGCAGCCCTGATCCAGCATGTCCGGTTTGCCCGGGTAGAGAAAGAGACGGTCCACTTGGAAATAGTTGCACGCGGGGACTGTCAGCTGGAGATATGGGGGATAGAAAGTGAACGGCGGAGTTTTGAAAAAGTGTTCGGCAGGAACCTGGTTTTTGAAGTAATAAATCCGGCATCATCATAATTTTTCCGGCTCTTTGCAATCGTGTCTATACCGATGGAACAATCGTAGGGAGTGATCCGATCTTCCTGAGGGCTTCCTCAGCAGCTCTTTGTATAGCGCGGTTATTGTCAGATAAACGTTTCATGAGCGGTGTTGAGGCTCGCTCATCCCCAATTTCACCAAGGGCCCAGATCGCATATCCGGCAAGATCCTGGTCTGATTCCATAAGCCGGACTAGAGTGTCCACGGATTCACGGGCACGGATAGCGCCTAGTATAAAAATCACGGATCCAACAAGATGCCGGTGGGAATCCCCCAGCGCCTCTACCAGTGCAGGAAGGGCCGGTTCACTGGTTTGTACAAGTGCGTCGTACGCCGCAGATCGCACCTGCCATTGATCGTTTTCCAGGGCGCTGATAAGGAGTGGAATGCAGACGGGATCCCCTGATTCAGCCAGTCCCCGGATCACAGCGAGCCTGGTTCCGGGCCGGTCAGATTCGAGTTCATCTGCCCAACGTGTCCTTTGATCTTCAGGGACGGAATAGTTCCGGCTTCCCGGTAAAACTGTAACCGCCACAGGACGTGGATCCTTCTCCGGCCCTGCAGAAGCGAGCCCGAGTGCAACCGACCAGGTACTCACGGCCCACAGAGCCGCTTCGTCAGAGAATCCCAGTTCGTCCTGGAGGCGTTTCACCAGGAATTCCCTGAAGAGCGGGAATGGCAGCGAGTGGCGCGGGGAAAGCAGATCAGATGGTACCTGCTGGCGAACCGCATTGACAAGGACAAAGATCTCCCGATTACTGTTGGCACATGTATCCCGGAGCAGGGCCTCGCAACGTAAAGGATCGTAAGCAAGAGAAGTGCCATAACGTGCGACAAGTGAAATGAGAATACGGGCTGTTTCCTCGTTCATGGGTTCACCTTTCCTGGGTCGATTATTGTAAGTTCGATGCCCTCAATGCGTAGGGTAGTGCCGGGATGTAACGGTACTGCACGTTCCGGGGGAACATCAACGTCCCTCCCGTCAGGAAATGTAACCTGCCAGGACTCCTTCGACAGGTTCCGGATACCCGCTGCACCGGTAATTGAAGGGTGCAATACAACCCTGCCAAGGATTTCCGCCCCGTCATCCATGGGTGTGGCCGAAGAGATGTGGCGTTTTCGCAGCGTCGTTCCCAGGGAAAGAAGAAGCGGGATATTACCGGACGGGCGATGAATACAGAGTGTGGGAGGCAGAGCGATCGCGGAATGGCAATGCCAGCAGGCCGGAATTCTGCCATCAGGGCCGGAAAAATTCTCGGCCCTGCATCGCGGGCAGCTGGCGATCCGATCCTTGATCCGCGAGAAGATACCCTGCCATTCCCCCTCGGTCACACGGCGGTCAGGGTCACGGAGCCCCTCCGTGAAGGCGCGGATGAAGGTGTCCCGGAGTTCTCCGGGGCAATATGCCCATCGCTCCCGTGCAATGGCATAATCAGGGTCCTGCGGGAGCTGGTTGGATACATCCTGCGGATCGAACACAAAGACCGGAGTCTCGCCATAGACTTTCTTCTTGGCAGGGATATCCCAGCAGTGGAAACGGTACTCTTTCTCACCATGGAACGGGTGATGCCAGACCCAGAGATAGAAGAGGAGGACAGCAAGGGAATGCAGGTCGGTCTGGGTGGAGGGATCGGCAGTCCCCCGGATGATCTCCGGTGCCATGTACTCCATTGTGCCCCAGACCTGACAGCGCGACTGGCGGTTCACTCCTACATTGTCGTTGTCGCAGATCAGAATATCCCCTGTAATAGGATCAAACATCAGGTTCCCGGCTGAGATGTCACGGTAGCAGTGGCCGGAGAGGTGGAGTGCCCGGTAGCTGT
>JBEKJD010000369.1:0-2888 GCA_050011415.1 Dissulfurispiraceae bacterium
ACCATACCAGTGGTGGGTGGATTATGGGATTGGTATTTTCGGCCGCAAGGCTTTGACGTGTCGAAAGTTGCGCGACTAGTCCTTGGCGTGAATTCAAATTAACTGCCCGGAATCAACTGACTGACCTGCTTAGCCCGTTGCCCATCTTTTTCGCACAATCCAAGGAACACGATTTCGCATGGCTGAAGGGTTATTTCCACCACGGTTGAAAAGCTTGACTCTGATTTTAAGATCGAGTACGTGCCGTCTCGCACGCAATACAGGAACGGTTCGGCGTCTGCTTTCAGTCCCAGCCGACGAAAGTCAAACGGCAGTCGCAGGGAGACCGGATCTTTGGCGATGTTCAGGAAAATGAAGCCGCTGTCTCCATCCGGGGCGCGCCAAGCGGTGTGCATGATGCTGGGAACATGCAACTCGGGAGCCGAATCCGAGTTTTTTAAGGCATTTTTCAGCGGCACGGTCGTTGAGGGACAGGTGAAAACCAACGGGCGCTGCATGCGACCGTAAACAAGAAAATCCTTGGCGTAGGACGTCCGTGCTTCGCCAATACTCTTCCACAATTTCAAGACCGGCAGATCAAATTGCTCCGTCCTCTTCCAAGTGTTTTGCAAGGGTATTTCTCCCCAAACCAACATTCTGCCCATACATAGAAGGTTATATTCTGGATGCTGCTCTGCCAAACCTAAGTAATATTGTCCTTGGCTGACAATATAGTTGTGATAGACATAGTGAAAAAGGGGGATGATTTCAGCCGTCCCTGTAAGTAATTCGCGCTCTTTTAAATCGACTTCAGAAAAAACATCGCGCCAGTAGTGGGCGACATCGAGATATGGGATATAAATCTCTGCAATGCCTTCACTGGTGAAACAGACATCCGGATTGACATCGCGACATGAGGCCACTGTTGTGCTAAGTATTTTGAACCATGAATCGGTTGTCCATTTTCCAATGCCGGGTGGATGACCGTGGTTCATCGCATAACATGTTTCAAAAGGAAGAGGAAAGCAATCAAACTGAATTAAATCTACTTTGTGCTTTGCTAATTCGATTGCTGTCTGCTGCAGATGCTCCTGCCAAAACGTCGTTGCCGGGCACATTCCTACGGGAGAAGGTTCTCCTCCCTCCAGTAAATCTCCGGACTCGTTGCGTTTGGCAAAGGGGAGCGGCCGCTGCGATTTCCAGAAGTCGGTCTCCCTGTTTAACGTGGAAGCGCCAATATACGTACATAACCGGCAACGGTTGGCGTGAAAGTCTGTCACCAGGTCATCAAAGCTAGCCCATCCTTCCAACGGCGGAAAATAATCACCCCAAGATGAAGCGCCTTTGTTCTCCCAACCCAATAATTCCATCAGCAGCCCGGTCCCGGCGTAATGTTGATGATTGAGAGTCAGATGTCTAATCTCTTCTAACGAGGTATCCTCATTTTTGTAGTAAGCTCTGGCAACGAAACTACTTCCTACGCCGCAGTCAGTCAGCCATGCCGGGAGGTTTCGGTCCTTGAGTGTTTGTTTGGCCCAGGATTGGTCTTTAGCCCACTTTCGGTAGATGTCGGCGGCCGTGTACCAGTCTCCTTCAAAGACTCCCACCGTCACAGGATAGGTAAGTGCAAAATCCCCCCCAAACTGCAACTCCCCAGGCCGATGCTCGATCGACATCGATGCCCAGGACATACCATGTTTATCGTATTTGAAATTCTTGATGTTTCCTTGCTTGTCGTAGCAAGCAAAATAAAATCCGCTATTAGTATCATAGTAGGCCGCAAACTGCATGTTAAGAAAGCAGGATGGATAACTGTTGCCGGCGTATTTCAGGTTCCGAGTTGGATCATGATAGAGGCGGCCTTCCAATATGGGCACGATTAAGCAATCGTCGCTTCCGTTTTTTCCAAGTTCCTTGACACCGTCAATAAATGGGAACGTCAGCGTCTCGATTGCATGCTGGCCATTGTTTTGAATATTGATCCCCCAAGTGCTGAAAGGGGAATTGTCATAAACCGATATCGTGGCATGCACTTGGGCTGGATACGATGGCCCGTTATGCAAGGGCCCATTATCCAAGCGGATTTTATCCCAGTAAAGATGGAGTTTAAGTTCGCTCCCTTTTCGATCCACCCTGGTGGATTTAATCTTGAAAAACTCGCTCGAGCGATTGTTGTCGGTCCAATGTCTTTTTTTATCCTTTGTGTAGATCCCTATGCCCCAAACAGTGTGCCAGCAATTCACCTTCTCCGACTTTAAATCCACGCCGGACTTCTTGTGTATGATCGATTGAAGTTCGCCGTTCTGAGCGGAGAACCGCATTTCAAGGAATCGGTTGCCCAGGAGGAAGGTATCTCCGTTTTTGTTAAAATACGCCGGTTCACCGGGACCCTTGCCCGCATCGACATTGGATTGATCATAGCTGGGAATGGTTATAGGAATGGTTCCTGGAGCATTTTCTAGTCTGGCAGAATCAGCAGTTGGAGCCTTTTGTTTTAATTTGGAGGAAGAACCAGTCCCTGATTCAGTAGAACGATCTAAATCCCATTGCTTGGCGATTTCTTTGATTTCGGAGGCAAGTTCAGGACGGGTTTGAATGCCGACGAACCTATAGTTCTCCCATGTTGACTGACCATAGCAAGTGAAAACCAAGCCTGCAAGATGGTTGGAGGTGACAATCTCAGCGAAAGTTCGAAAAGTTTCCGGGGGGCAATCGGGAACAAGGCCCGTGCTATTCATTCGCCAATTCCCCCACATTAATATAATAGGGCGGCCCTTGATCTTCTCCAACCAAATCGGAAGCAATTCCTCGGTCTGGCTGCGCACATCTTGCGATGTGGTACACCGAATGTAATTCAAAATTAAAAGATCGACCTCGCTGGGAATCGCATATTCCTGTTTTTTCTTTTC
>JBEKJD010000370.1:0-4439 GCA_050011415.1 Dissulfurispiraceae bacterium
CAGTGCGACGACGCCGCCGGATGAAGAATTGATCCGCGCGAGGAACGCCTGCTCGATGGCATAGCCTGCGGCGTCCACCGCGCCTGAATTGACGATCACATTGGCCCCGCTGCCTCCGATGCCGGCCGCCGTGTTGAACTGCACCGTGCCGGCGTTGACCGTGGTGCCGCCGCCATAGGAGTTGGTTGCGGTAAGGATCACCGTGCCCGCCGGGCCGTTACCGGTGCCGGCGGCCCCGATCAGCAACGAATTGCCGCTGCCGGTCAGTGAACTGGTCAGGGTGAGCGTCCCGCCGCCACCGCCCAGCTTATAGGTCGTGCCGTTTGCCGTGACAGTACCGCTCATGGTAACCGACCCGATGGCGCCGAGACTGACATTTGGCAGATTCGCGCCTGCCGACGAAAAATCCAGATTGTTGCTCTCGCTGCTGGTCAAGCAAAACACGCCGGAAGAGGACGTGGTGAGACGGTTGAGGAACGTTTGGTCGACCAGCGAATCGGGCGCACCCAACGTCGCGCCATTGACGATCGTTACATTCTTTCCCGACCCACCGATGGTAGCGGTGGCCGAGAAGATCAGCGCGCCGCCGTTGACCGTCGTGCTGCCGGTGTAGGTGCTGGAACCGTCCATGGTCTGAGTGCCGGAGCCGACCTTGACGAGATTGATCCCGCCGGTGATTTTACCCGCGAATTCCGCCGTGGCGTCGTTGTTCCCCAGCGATAGCGTGTGAGTGCCGCTGTTATTGTCAACGATGGAATAGGTAGCCAGCCCGCCGGATAGGCCGTTTATGTTCAGATCGTTTCCATTTAACTCTAGTTTGGCGGGATAGGCGCTGGTGAAATCGGTGCTGGTGCCGAAGACGACATCTCCCTTGCCCGCGCCATAAGGCAGAGCGACGCCCGTGCCGAGCGAAAGCGTGCCCATGAGCAAGTTGGTGTTGCCGCTATAGGTGAGCGACGCCGTGGGTGCGATGACCCAGGCGGCAGAGCGGTCTTTGGTGAGCGAGGTTTTTCCACCCGCGGCCGGGTCGCCTATGTCGCTGCCGAAGGTGCAGGTGGCCGTGGTATCGCCGCCGAGGCTGAGCGTGCGGTCGCCGGAGCCGCTCATGACGATCGCGCCGCCGTTAGTAAAAGTGAGTCCGCCGCTGGCGTAGATGGCGCCGCCGTTTTGCGTGACTGTGAAGAGCCGGTCGGTGCTGGCGGCGGTGGCGCCGGAGTAGTAGAGCGTACCGCCGTCAAGCACGAGGTTGAAAGCGGCATTGGTGGACGCGCCGATGCTGCTGGCCGCGCCGCCGTTGGCCAACACCGAAGCATTGAGCGAACAATCGCCGGTGTAGGCCAGGCCGGTTCCGTCATTGGCTCCGCCCTGCCCGATGTTGGCGATGCCGTCGCCGATGAGCGTAGGCCCGGTGTAGGTGTTGGCTGAGCCGAGCACCAATTCGGCATTGGCTATTTGCTTCAGGCTGCCCGTGCCGCTAATGATATTGGTGCAGGTGGTCATGTAGCCGCGGTTGAAGACGAGCGTGGCGTTATTGACGATGTTGCCTGCGCCGAGCTTGCCGCGGAGGCCGCCGTCGCCCGGGCCATAGGAACTGGGCGTGCCGCCGACGCCGACCTGGAGGGTGCCGGCGCTGATCGTCGTCGTTCCCGCGTAGGTGTTGTCGCCGGACAGGATCTGCGTGCCGCTGCCGACCTTGACCAGGTTGATCCCGCCGCTGATGACGCCCGAGAACAGTCCGGAGGCATCGCCGTTGCCGAGCACGAGCGTGTGAGTGCCCGACGAGTTGTTGAGCGTGCCGCCGCCGTTGCCGTTGGGACTGGTCGGGCCGGTGGCCGGAGCGGGGCCGTCGTTCAAGCCGTTGATAGCCACGTCGCGGCCGTTCATTTCGAAGGTGCCGGAAACCGCGATTACGAGGTTACCCTTGCCCGCACCGCTGGGAAGCGACCCGTTGGCGCCCAACTTCAGGGTGCCGTTGAGCACCGTGGTATCGCCGCTGTAAGTATGGGCGGCTGAGTTCAGCGTCCAGGCGCCCGAACCGTCCTTGACCAGATACGTGAGGCCGGACGCGGGATCGGCGATCGCGGGCGAGAAGATATTGCCCGCGTTGGACCCGGTCAAGGTAAATGTGCGGTCGCTGGCGCCTCCGGCGGCCAGCGAGCCGGTGCCGGTCCAGTTCATCGCCCCTCCGCTGCCGTCAAGCGTGGCGCCGCCGGCGCCTAGGGTGAATAGGCGATCGGTCGTCGCCGCGGCGGTGGCCAAAAGCGTGCCGCCGTCGATAATCAGGTTCGCGGCAGTGCTGTCCGACTTGCCCAGCGGCGAGTTCGCGCCTCCGTTGGCCAGCGAGGACACCGAGAGCACGCCGCCCTTAAGCGTGGTTGTGCCGGTGAAACTATTTGCGGCACTGACGATCACAGTGCCGGAACTGCCGCTGTTGCCGATCACAAGCGACGACGAACCGCTGATCAGCGAGGTATATGTAAGTGTGCCGCCGCCTCCTCCAAGCCGGTAAATGCCGCCGACGGGCGTGTAGCTGCCACTATAGGTCACAGAACCGATGGCCCCCAGCGACATGCTCGTGAAGGATGCCAGCGGGCCAGCAGTGAAGTTCAGATCCGTCGCCGCATCTGTACCGGAAAGTGCCAGCGCACCGCTGGAGGCGGGATTCAGACGGGCGAGAAACGAGGCATTGCTGATGCCCGGGACGAACGAAACCGCGCCGCCGTTATTGACGCTTACGTTAGCGCCGCTGCCGCCGATGCTGCTCGCCATTGCAAATTGCACCACGCCGCCGGTAATGCTCGTGCCCCCGGTATACGTGTTCGTGCCGCCGAGGATCAGTGTACCGCCCGTGTTCACCACCGAGGAACCCGATAGGCCGCCGCTTATCGTGGCCGTGCCGGAATTCACCAGCGAGCCTGTTCCAAGAGCAATGCTACTCCCGGTCGCGCTGAAGCTGCCCGAATTGACGATTCCCGTCGTATTCAACGTTCCGCCGGTCATGGACAAGGTCCCTTGCGGCCCTACCGTCAAAGTGCCCGTGCCGGTGGAGACCAATCCGCTGTTGACGATGGAAAGCGTGCTGGCGCCGGTCTGACCGAATGATAGACCGAGCGTGTTCCACTGCGAGCCGGGGCCGGTCACGGTGACGCTTGTCTGGCCGTCGGTCCAGGCGACCGTGCCAATCGAATTGACCTTGGCCCCGCCGGAAATCGTATTATTGAAGTTGACGGCGGTCGTTGTTTGGGCGTTGATCACTCCGGCGCCGTTGAAAGTCGCCCCGCCAAGGACGAAGGCATCGTTAGCGGTAAGCGTTGGCGAGCCGGAGGCCACATTGAGCGTGCCCTGCAAAAGGCTAAGTTTCTGGACCGAAGCGCTGGTGTCGAGCGTCAGCGTGCCGCCGTTCATGACGGCGTCATAGTAGAGCGAACTGGATACGTTGTTGATGGGCGCGGTGTTCGTCGCGCCGTCGGCAAAAGTGGTCGACGTATCGTTGGCAATCCCGGAAGTGCCTTTGTTAATAGCGGTATAGCCGTACGCTTGGGTTTGCCAATGGGCGGCACTCGACCAATTCCCGGCGCTGCCGTCCCATTGGGCGACGGAGAACGTGCCGGGATCCTGGATGTCCATGCGCACGGCGTCGTACTCCATATTACCGCCAACGATGTGGAATGTGATCGTATTACTGCCCGCATGCAGCCACGAGCCGGAAAAACTCAACTTGCGAAACATCTCGCGGCTGCTCGAATCGCCGCTGCGATAGACAATCGAGGCATTGTCGGCCGTGTGGTCGAACGAAGCGTCCACGCGATTGCTGCCGATAAGTATCGCGAGGTCGTTTATGTACTCCTGCCCGACGAGGGCGACAGTCACCGTAACGGTCGAGTTGGTTGCCGGGGCCGAGGCCAGGTTGAAGTTGACGCTGTAGAAATCCTGGGATGGATTCTGCTGGTAGAGCGGCCAGTTGGCGCGCCAGTTCTGCGTATCGTTAAATGGGTTGGCGGAGTTGACCGTATAACTGACGCCGTGGGGGAAGTCCTTTGTGAAATCGAACGTGCTGATGTAGTTGTTGTAGTTGTTGCCGTTGTGGAACTCGCCGGACGAGCGGTCGAACGTGCCGATCTGCCAGACGCCTTTGCCGCTGATGTCTGGCGTCCAGGTGAGGTTTCCGGCGTTGGTCGTACCGCCGGCGGAAACGACGATGTTATCGAACGTCGCCTCGCGGTAGACGCCCGGCTTAATCACTGTCACTCGGTAAGTGCCTGGTCGCACGTCGGGCAGCGAAAAGGTCCCGTCGGCATTGGGCGAGACCCAATAGTTGTAGCCCGCCGCGCGCCGCTGATACTCCTGTGAGATCGGGTCGGCGGCATACGTCGTGGGATCGAAGGTCGAGAGGATCACGGTCGCCCCGGTCAACGTAGACCCGTCGCTGATGCGGATCT
>JBEKJD010000371.1:0-8530 GCA_050011415.1 Dissulfurispiraceae bacterium
TTATCAAACTTGAAACAATCGACCATAAGAAGCATGGACAATATGTAATTAATAATCTGATGGATTCACCTTTTTATCTTGAATCCTACAAAAATATGCAGGCAGAAGAAATAAGCCTTTTATTTTGCCTTTATAATGGGATAAACAGTACTTCTGAACTGTTGTCGTTTTATAAGAATCTTAAATTAAATCTCAAAGGTAAGACTGGCCGTAAATCTGATTGGGAGGCTGAAATAAACAAGCTGTCACAGTCCATGATAAACTCATTTTTTAAAGCTGTCGAAAGACCCCACGGTAATATAATAATAGATCACAGTCTCAGATCTCAGGCTCTATCATGATGAAATCATTATCTTATCTCAGCCGAAACTGGATCATTATTCACAGCCTCACAAATACCATGAAATACTCAGAGCAACAAGCAGGACATCACAGCCTTAGAGACAATAAAATATAAGGAGAACATATCATGAACACAACAATATACTTCGCAGCGGCATTATTCTCATTAAGAGAGCTCACATCGAACATACAGCTTACTGAAGGACTTGAGGACAGAGGATTCAGGATACATCTACCTCAGAGAGATGGCTTCGAATACAGCCATCTTTATAAATATCTTTCAGACAAACTATGTGGCAACGAAATAGATGCAATAGTACAGAATATAATTTATCTTCATGACATGGGCTGCATGATGGCCAACAGCAATATAATTATTGCCAATCTCGATGAGCCTATTGATGAAGGAGTAGCGGTAGAAATATCTTATGCAAAATTAATGGGTAAATATATTATTGGCTACAGGACTGACATCAGGAGTCCTTATGCAGACATAGCTGAGCCATTAGGTGGTACACATCATTTTCCTGCTTATCAATGTAATGCATTTATAAAATATCAGATGCCGGTCTTCAGAAGCATATCGGAATGTGAGGACCAGATAAATTTATTAACAGACAAGATTGCAGACATAGTAATTAAAGCTGCCATTCCCGATATAAAGATACCGGAATATGTTTTAAGGAATCCTCACATAGATAGAATAATTTACTGCGCGGAGCTTTTATTTAATGAGATTACTGATGTTCATAGTCAGTCGGCCATGCAGGAAATTTATAAAAGGTACATAAACAATAAGATAGAATTCCAGGCCATAAGGCCAGTGATATATTAAGGAGGAACGATAAAAATATGAGTCAAGTCATAATGTTTCCAACAACCAGTGATATTTTACCGGAATGGTATGAGTTGTATCGCAGACGCATCCACAGCATTTTATCTGCAGGTCACAGTTTAGTATTGGTATCCAAACCACATCAGGAGGTCTGGGAAAAATTATCGAAGGAATTGATCAATTTTCAGGACAGGATTATAGTCAGGTTCACCATAGGATCACAAGATAACAACTTGCTGAAACTGCTTGAGCCTGGAGCTCCCAGTTTTGAGGAACGCCTTGAGTGTCTTAAAATAATGCACCGCACTGGATACAAGACAAGTGTTTCGATGGAACCTGCAATAGACCTTCTTAACGCTCGTGACACAGTCAGGTGTGTATTACCCTACATCACTACTGACATATGGATAGGCACGATGAATCACCTGAACAAAATCAGAAAAATGAATCAGCACAATCTTGAAGTTCTCAATGCTATTAACCTGATTGAAAAGAATCAGTCTCCTTCTCCGGAGACTCAACAGTTATTGCATGAGATACAGAATATCAGCCCCCTGGTAAAGTTTAAACAGGGCGATAATTTAGGACATGCTGATTTCAGGGAACAACTGGGCTTACCCTCTGATAAGTTTGGAGTAGCACAATGGGGTGATAACAAAGTTAAAAAACAGAATTACAATCTGTTAAGAGGATGCAGCCACAACTGTATATACTGCTATGCAAAACAGGATCAAATCCAGAAGAAGATTGCAACTGTAGAATCGTGGAGTAATCCTGTTTTGCATAGCCAAGCTGTTTTTGTAAGGAACAGGACAACAGCAATTAACTATTTATCAGGAGGTATGGAACAAGTTAGCAAAAGAATATTTGGTCTATGCTGCATTTTATCTCAAGGCAACTTGCTCAAATCCAGATTGATCTTTTCTATCTCCATACTCGTCTCATCCTGCTTTAACCGGCGGTCTTTGCCGGTTTCCTTTTCAAGCTCCCTGAAGGCATCATCTGATTGCTGTTTGATCCTTTTGATCATGCGTTCCTGTAGCTCAACTGCTTCTTTCACAATTGCATCTATCTGTTTTATTCGTTCATTGTATTCTTTCATGCTTATGGCGCCGGAATTGAATCTTGTGCACAGTTCCTTGTATCTCACGACTATCCCCTGGACTATATTATCCCAGTTTATGCTGTTGGTCTTTCCTATGGTAAATTCAGGACCAATACCGAAAAGAAGGTTGCCTGCCTTTAACCCGATGGTTATTCCGGCCTTGCCTTCATAAATATTACAATCGAGCTTGTCCGCCATTATGTATTGTGTTCTTGTCTCATCAAGATAAACCTGTACTGCTGCATTTGACTGCCGGGCAGCAAACAACAAAACTATTATTGACAAAATAGGTAAGATTATATCTTTCATCTATTTATCCTTTGTCTCATCTCCTCCATCATGTCACCCATCTCTTTTTCAACCTCCGCCCATAAATCCTCAATCCTGTATGGTCTCTTCGGAGTGAGTATTGTATCACTGATCATTTTCTTTGGTATCTCAGTTTTATTAATCTTATTATCATCAGCAGGCTCTTTGGTCTGTTTTTCAACAACCTCAGCCTTTTCAGCAGGCTTTGCTTCAGGTTTAACTTCCACCATAGAAGTCTTTTTAGCCTCTATGGTCTCCTTCATTGGTTCTGTCTTTGGTTGTACTTTTGGTTCTAAATCAGCTTTTTTTTGAACTGGCTGGGGTTCCATGTTAGCAGTTTTTACCTTATCTGGTTTAGGCTCTTTATTGGCCGTTCTATGTGTTATATCTTCAGTAGCTGCAATTTCAGGACTTGTTTCACTATACAATGCCTTTTTGCCATAGGCTATAAATATTCTTTGTCCATCGAGCCACTTTTTTACTACCGAAGACCTTATTGCAAAATTAATACCGGTTATTGGCATATTGTCTTCCCCAAGCCTTGCTGCTGTCGAGTTAACGCCTATCATATATCCCCTTCTGTCAAGCAGCGGCCCTCCTGAGTTGCCCCTGTTCAGGCTGGTATCTGTCTGAAAAACATTCTTGCCAGGGATATTTGTCTGGTTTTTTATCTCACCGCTTATCCTTCCGTATGTCAGAGTCCACAGGCCGCCTTGCTCAGGATGTCCAATAGCCACTACCTCTTCGCCGATCTTGATCTCCTCTGAATTACCCATTTCAATGATGCCTCTATCAGAAGACAACCCCTCGACTTTTAAAACCGCAAGATCCAGTTCAGTGTCATAGGCAATAACGTCAGCCTTATGCCTTTTTACAAGGTCGGTGCTGAACTTGCCTGTTACGATATCCGGCTTGAGATATACCCTGATATTTGACCATGGACTGGAAGTACTCTTGTCGTATATTACATGAGCATTTGTAATGACTGTCCCTGGCGCTATAATGGAGCCTGAGCCAACCATTCCATGCCCGCTATTATCATTTGAGGCAAGTATCAGTACCACTGCCTTTGAGTTTTTCTCGTACACTTCAACTGCCGGGAATCCGCTGACAATATTCGGCAAGACCAAAAGCAGCAATAAACAAAAAAACAGCGATCTCTTCATTGTTCTTCCACCTTCCCTTCCTTTTCCTTTAAATGGACAATATCTTTTTCAAGATTACCAAAAACCTTTGCGGTATTGCTTTTGACGCCTACGATAATCTCTTTCCCGATACATATATCACTCTATCACCTTAACAACAAATATCTCTTGTGTTATGCCGCCGCCGGTGTCGCCTATGGTAAGCCTTAATTTATGATTGCCGACCGGAAGCTCTGCCCTGTCTACTTTCACACCTTCTTTTGTGGTGTATTTTATAACCCTGTCTGTGATATCGATATTGAAAAACTTCAGACACTCAACCTTGAACTTTGACAAATCAACCTCGCTGCCCTCTCTCGGTATAAACTTTACCTCAATTGGCAACGGCGATTTGTATTCATGATCTGTTTCGGGAATCACTATAACAACCTTGGGGCCATTGTTCAGAGGTCTGCTAACCTCATAAACCTCCTTTGGTGCTTCCTTCATAGCGCCTTCTTCTTTAGTGAGCAGCACTACTGCTTCCCCGGCATTGCATACTGAGACGGCTATTATCAGACATATTATCGCAACAAATATTTTTCTCATGGCCATTTACCCTGATACGCACTTCGTAATAATTTATTGCCGGCCTTTTGCTTTTGCTTCTTCCTGCTCAAGCTGCTCATGCAGACGTTCAGCATTTTTCCTTATGTACTCTTTTACATTTTGGTCTATTTCGTTTGTCTGGTCAAAGCTGTTCTTAAACAATTCTATATCTACTCTCGCAAGGGACAAGAGTTCTCCGGTTGCTGGATTCTGCCAGTGATCAACAATCTGGGCTCCTCTGAGTGTCATAGCTGTAACTGTCTTGATAGCAGATTCCACGAGTTGGCTGTCTGAGGTTGCATTGGCAGAGCCGGCAGTCATTGATTCCATGTAGTCTTTTTGTAAAGAAGCAGTATATACCTTTATCTCTTTTGCAAGAGCCGCTATTGCCCTGTCCTCAGAAGCAATTCTCAGCATGGAGGGATTTTTCATTTCAGCGGCAGAGCCAACCCCATAGAATACCTTTCCGTGCTGACCACTGAAAGCACCGCTCCCTTTTATCACCCACTTCGGAGCCTTCAGATCCTGGATGGGTGTTGTTTCAGTCACCTTTTCCGCGCCTTTAGTACTTCCACAGCCTGTCAGCAGACCCGAAACCGCCAGCAATGCCATAATAAGTCTTAATGCCTTTCCCATGTTTTTATCCTCCTCATTATTTCTGATTTTAAACTTTTCACAATTATCCGCTTCGCCGGAACATTCACCAATAGCAATGTCAGATTATCCCCTATGCCATACATCAAAAAAAACCTCTCATAATTAGGAGTCGTTTTGGCTGTAGTTTTCCATGTCTGTTGTCTCGGTCAGTTCCCAAATGTTGCAGTTACATTTTCTGCAGCGGTCATTGATACAGTACACGTCTTACCACTTGTGCTCTTACATCCCGTCCAACTACTAAATGTTGAACCTGATGCTGGAGCGGCAGTCAGCACTATACTTGTTCCGCTAATATAGGAAACTGTACCAGTGCTGCCGCTCCAAGTTATCGTTCCGGAGTTGGCTGTTACCTTACCACTACCAACTCCAGCCTTGGTTACTGTAAGTGTTTCGAGTACACCGAATGTTGCTGTTACTGTACAAGCTGCCGTAATACCTCCTGTCGTATAAGTAATAGGCGATATACTAGCCGTGGTGCCAGTAACAGCTTTTCCACTACATCCGGATACCGACTTTATGTAATAACCAGCAGTCGGTGTTACTGTAAATGGAGTTGTCGCATTGTAATTCACCTGTTGTACTGTAGTCGGACTCAGTGTTCCTCCTGTTCCTGCTGACGGTGTAACAGCATGCGTCGCCGTCTGAAAGGTAACGGCTACTACACAAGCGGAAGTTACTTTGCTCGTTGTATACGTTACAGCCGCCGTATTAGAAGCTACGCCATTGTATGCTGTTCCACCACATCCGGATATCGAAGCAACACTATAACCAGTCTTCGGCGTTACTGTGAACTTCTCCATACTCTCATAATTCACTGTTGCTGAAGTTGGACTTATTGATCCTCCTGTTCCTAAGTTGGTTGTTACTGCATATGTGTTAACTGAGAAAGATGCTGTTACCGTACACGCCGCTGTAATGTCACCAGTCGTATACGTGATAGGTGACGTACTGGAATTGGTGCCTGTAAAAGTCGTTCCGCCACATCCTTTTACTGAGGTTATGTGAAGTCCTGGATTCGGTGTTACGGTAAACGAAGTGGTACTATTGTAACCTACCGCTTGTGCTACAGCAGGACTCATCGTTCCACCTAACGCTGGTACAGGTGTAACGTTATAAGTGATAATCGCAAAGTTTGCTGTTACCGAACACACAGTTGTAATACCACCAGTCGTGTAAGATATAGCAGACGTACTGGATTTGGTTCCTGTATACGCTTTTCCACCACAACCTGATACTGCTGAGATGTAGTAACCCTTTGTTGGAGTTATCGTAAACTTGGTAGTCTTGTTATATAACACCGACTGTACTGCCGCTGGACTTATCGTTCCACCTGTTTCTGCTGTCGGCGTGACTGCATACATATCCGTAAACGTAGCCGACACAGCACAACTCGCAGTTACAGCAGCCGTTGTGTATACGTTTCCAACAAGAGTTCCACCACAACCAGTAACATTTGCTATTGTGTATCCTGTATTTGGGTTTAGTGTAAAAGATTGTGTCGCACCGGAACTTACTGTCTGCGGTGTACTCGGAGATATACTACCACCGGCACCAGCACTTGGAGTTACAACATAAGTAACTGGTGTTGTATTAAAGTTTGCAGATACAGCAGTACTTGCAGTCATTGGCACTACGCAAGTTCCTGTTCCAGAGCAACCAGCGCCAGACCATCCTGTAAAAGTTGAACCCGGATTAGTGTAGATAGATAATGTTACACTGCTATTAAAGTTTGCCTTACAGGTTGAACCACAACTAATACCTGCCGGATTGCTTGTTACTATACCTGAACCAGTGCCTGTGTCTGTAACTGTTAATGGAAATGATGGTGCTCCACTTTGTGTTATGGTAACAGTTTGGCCGCCAGCAACAAACGTACCCGTTCTTGAGTTCGTAGTTGTATTAAGCGCTACGTTGTATTCTACGGCATAATCTCCATAACCGCCACCGTAACTGACAATAGATATCCACGGCGTATTACTCGTTGCTGACCACGTACATGTTGTAGACGTTACATGTGCATCTACAAAAGCGTTAGTTACACCAGCCGCACCAACATTTATAATGGCAGGCGAAATTGAAGTAGCACACGTATCCGTAGCCGACTGTGTAATAGTAAACGTCTGTCCAGCTACTGTAACCGTACCTGTCCTAGAACTACCGGTTGTATTTGCCGCCACCGTAAAACTGGCAAGTGAAGTAGAAGTAGTTACAGTTATCCATGGTACGCTACTTGACGCGGTCCACGTACAGTTAGATGTTGTACCTACACTTACACTACCCGTACCGCCCAAAGAGCTAAATGCTTGTCCTATCGCTCCCGGATTTGGTAACGTACTTCCAGTTGTAAGAGAAGCTGAATATGTACAAGCAGAAGCAAATGTTGCAGTTACATTCTTAGGCGTAGACATCGTAACGTTACAAACGTTGCCAACACTGCTATCGCAATTCGTCCAACTTGTAAAAGTTGAAGGTGCAGTAGGTGTTGCTGTCAATGTTACGTTCGTACCACTACCGTAATTTGCTGTCCCGTTGTTTCCGTTCCATGTTATGGTCCCAGTATTAGCTGCAACTGTTCCTGTTCCAGTGCCTACCATTGCTACTAAAAGTGTATCTGCACCAGACTGAAAAGCTGCAGTTACGTTCATATTGTTGTTAACATACAACTGACAGGTTGTTGTAGTTCCTGAACAGTCGCCACCCCATTCCAGAAATGAGTTTCCAGCTTGTGGTACTGCAGTCAATGTAACTGTCTGACCGCCATAATAAGAAGCAGTACCTGTACTACCACTGTAGGTAAGTGTTCCCTGACTTGCAGTTACTGAACCGTTCCCTGCATTAGTTACAGTTGTAGTATAAGTCGGAGGTTGAATACCTATGATTATCATTTCGCTATTAGCAGCCCAAGTATAATCAACCTGCCAATTGTTTGTGATATCATAGTAGCCGTCGTACTGACCACTCCAACCATAGTTGATATGAACCTGGTCGGTACCTCCGATGTTTTGGTAGCCGTCTATTACTACGTCGTGTCCTTCGTCACCATCCGTATTTGTAATACTCAACATCATTGGTCTTGGTGTGGACGCACTCAGTTCGGATTCAATTACAGACATCCACGACGCGGCCGTGTTATAACTTGACCTATCGATTAATTGAGCAGTACTGGAATATTTGAAATTGTTTACAAGACCGTCAGCAGCATAATTGGGTGACGTACCTGAGCCGGGACATTCATACTCCATGTCTAAAGCAACGCCTACATCTGACATCAACTGTGCTACCGCGTTAATTTGTACATTTGTAGGCGATGAAGTGTAGCTGTTAATCATATTGGTCCAATCGTATGTATGCTCAAAGTCAGCATTTAAGGTAGGTCCGAGATATGTATATCCGTCCCATTCATACGAATTACTACCAACACCTTGATTGTTGGTGGCCTTCAGGAAGCCCCGAATCCGGCTTTGTGGGAACCGATTATGGCCTGAGTGGGGCAATCACAGTCATGGCAGTGTAGTCGCGTCACATATTTATGACACGGCAGAGTGCTCT
>JBEKJD010000372.1:0-7690 GCA_050011415.1 Dissulfurispiraceae bacterium
AAGGAAGGCGTGGTGACACTACCCAGCGGGTTGCAGTATAAAATCCTCAAAGCCGGCAAAGGCAAGAAGCCCACCGATGCCAACACGGTGGAATGCCACTATCGCGGCACACTGATCGACGGAACGGAGTTCGACAGTTCATATCGCAGTGGGCAACCAGCGACATTTCCCGTCGCGGGAGTTATTGCGGGATGGACGGAGGCGTTGAAACTCATGCCCGTGGGTTCCAAGTGGCAGCTTTTCGTACCCTCTCAACTCGCATATAAAGAGCGCAGCGCCGGGGAGGATATCGGGCCCAACGCTACACTCATCTTCGAGGTGGAACTGCTGGGGATCAAGTAAAGAGGGTTCCTCTTTTAAAAGTCCCCTCTCCCCTTGAGAGATTGATAGGTTAAGGGCTGAATCATTGTAGGACGTGACAAGCGACGCACGGGAGCCATTGTTAGTGGAGTTTGATTTTGGGTGCCACTGCTAGCTTGTCCAGCAGTGCCTGTTGTGGATAAAATGACTTGACAAGCCCGGTTAGCCCGCGCCGGTTCCAGAACCGGCGCTACCCGCTATAACGAGATTTTGAGTTGGTGCATTAAGCACAGAAAATCATAGCCAACCAGAACTTTTCATATAATCATAAACCCAAGAACCAAGAGCCGAACTGAGTATGGCATATACCCATATTACAACAAACCCATAAAAAAACCACCGGATAAATTTATAAAGAAGAATTTTGCGACGACCACGACCAATACCAAGAACAGGTTTAGGGCAAAGAATGCCTAGCAAAAATAATCCTATAAATATGATTGGCATTATTTTGAACCAAGTATGAATACCAACGATCTTACTTCCTTCATAATTTCCCGTCATGAGTCGCAGTAGAATATCTATGGCTTGTGATTGATTTGTAGAATCAATTCCTTGTTTTGATAGATCGTGTGCCTTTTGTATCAATATAACCTTGCCAGAACTAGTTTCTATAAAAGCTGATTGAGCAAGAGCAAGCCACATAAAAAATAAGGTAAAACTAGCTAAAATTATATAATGCCAATATTTATACCATAGTACGTACTTGCGTTTGGATTCTGCCCAATCTTTAATAAGCTTTACGACTCGATGAGAGAAGGCTTGATTTCTTGGGGAACAAGTTATTTCAAAACGATAACTAAAAAAGTTATCATCAAATAATTCTAAAGATAACTGAATTTCGGCGTTCCTAATTTCTACTTTTGCATTTTCAGGATATTCTTTTTCTACATCAGGATCAGAAGCAATCTGCTCGAAACTACTCCCTTTTATTGTCTTTCCGGATTTACATTTAATAGTTACTGAATGTGTTTTGACATTATATGGATATCGCTGTATTATTTTCTTTTTGACTTCCTCTTCTGGTGTATTAGCAATCGATGGATAAGCCTGATAAGATTTGATTTCAGCATCGACAGCCCTGGATATATGTATCGATACTTTCCGTCTAATTTCACGTTTAGCTTTTGCGAGTATGGCATCTAACTCTTTTAAATCATCAAGAGTAAGAAGAAATACGCCATTGATATAACAAGTATCAGGAAGATGAATTTCTGTCATTCTTAAAACCTGCCATTTACGACTTCGCAAAACCATAAACGGCCGTATTTTACCAGTAAATAAATCCATGACAATGGGGGGCAAGCACAAGAAACAAAAAAAGCCAAGTCAATTGGCCGAATCGAATAAAGGTGTCGGGGATCATCAACTTCATTTATTTCATTTTCTCTGCGAGTTTTTGGGCTAATTCCTCGGGCGTGATACCGTGAATCAAAAATCGTTTTTGATGCGAAGTCTCTCCGGACAGCAACTCGATCTGCGATTTTCGCAGACCAAGCGATTTAGCCATTAGTTCGACGACCGCCTTGTTGGCCTTGCCTTTTTCGGGCGATTGGGTGACGCAGACTTTTAACATTCCGTCTTGCTCGCCGCGAATTTCATTGCGCCGGCTGCCAGGCCGGGCGCGCACAGGCAAGATCGTTCCTTCGCCATGCGGTTCCAAGGCAATCATTATGAGCATATCCTAAAATAGTTTTGTAGCGGATTCTAATAATGTGAAAAGCCCTTACCCTAGCCCTCTCCCGACCGCTGGTGCGGTGCCCGGAGAGGGGACATTGGCATAGGCACTAAAGCACTCCTTCAAACAAGGCCGAGCCGATGCGGACGATGGTCGCTCCTTCTTCGATGGCCGTTTCGTAATCGCCGCTCATGCCCATGGAAAGTTCATCCAAAACGATTTCCGGTGGACAGTGCAAACGCATCCGGTCGCGGATCTTTCGCAAGGCGGCGAAATCGCGCCGGGCGGCCTCCTCACCGCCTTCCAGGCTTGCCATGCACATCAATCCTTGTATCTCCACGTGCCGAAACATTGCCAATTCAGGCAGTAAGGGTTCAACCTCATGGGCTTGAAAACCCCCTTTGGCCGGATCGCCGGATGTGTTGACTTCCAGCAGAAGCGGCACGCGCCGGCCAAGTTCCTCCGCCGTTTCATCTATAGTTTTTATTATTCGCAGACTATCGCCCGAGTGGATCATCGACGCCAAAGGCAGCGTGCGCCGGACTTTGTTCCGTTGCAAATGCCCGATCAAATGCCAACTGATGGGCAAGTCGGATAGTTCCTCGGCCTTTTGCCAGAGTTGCTGTGGGCGGCTTTCGCCCAAGTCCGTGCACCCGGCCTGGACCAAAACCCTGAGTTCCGCCTTGCCCACGTATTTCGTCACTGCCAGGAGTTTGATTTCTTCCGCATTGCGCCCGGCGCG
This sequence comes from Dissulfurispiraceae bacterium, assembly GCA_050011415.1. Taxonomy (GTDB): domain Bacteria; phylum Nitrospirota; class Thermodesulfovibrionia; order Thermodesulfovibrionales; family Dissulfurispiraceae; genus JADFXI01. Next base: position 2,781 of record JBEKJD010000372.1, read on the forward strand.
CGCCGCGGCCGCGGCAATGCGCTGCCGCACGCGGGACAGATTTTCGCCAATTCGAGCGGAAAGATCGGGCATGGTTTAGATTTACAACACTTGTGCCGCATGAAATGTAGTGCAATAAATATAACAGTTTATTATTATCATGAATCCATATATGTTTATATAGCCCTGTCACAATGAACAAACAAGCGAATCCAGGCGATTTAGGAAAGCAACTGGCCAAGGATGTATTGACCGCTTGATACTTAGAACCTATCCCAAAAGTCATCCTGAGCGTAGCGAAGGATCTCCGTATTTGGCAATATATTGCCCATTTTAGCTATATATTTCTTCAAGATTCTTCGCTTCGCTCAGAATGACATTATTGTTTTGGGATAGGCTCTTAAAGTTGGTAATAAGTCGAGCTTTACCTGAATGCCCGTTTTGCCAATAATGCATCAGGCTCAAAATTAGATAAAGGGACTCTAACAATACCCAGCCACCCTCACCCCCGGCCCCTCTCCCGCGACCAACCTTCGGTCGGTGCCCGGCGAGGGGAGTATTGTTAGAATTCTTAATTTTTTTCTCCAAGGATCAAACCATGTCACAGGTATTTTGTCGAAAAAGTTCCGGTTTCAGTCTACTATTGTCGTTTTTTGCAGCCGCGTTTTTGATGGCGTTTTGTTTAGTCGGATGCAAGCGAGCGGAATCGGAAAAATCATCCGATACGTCCGGTGCGCCGGGCAAGACGGCGAAGTCGCCCTCGGAATCAGCGACTACCTCGGGCAAGAAACTGGATACCGGCCGCGCCGTATTGGAGGCCATGGCCGCGGCCTATCGTAGCGCAAAAACTTACAATGATAAGGGCACGGTACGGCTTACGGCCGAAGCCGGAGATAAAAAGATCGATCAAAAGGTCGATTTTGCCGTGGCTTACCAGCGGCCTAACAAATTGCGCATGGAGGCGTACACGGTGAAGATTGTCATCGACGGCAAAAAATTCTATGCCTCCATCGACGATCTTCCCGGCCAGGTGTTGGAAAAAGACGCCCCCGCCGAGTTGGCGATGAAATCGGTTTATTGCGATCGAGTCCTTATCGATGCTTCATTCAACGGATTTGCCGGGGCCGTGCCTCAAATACCGCTGCTGTTGGATGATAAAGCGATCGATATCCTGTTGCGAGACGCGGAAGAGCCGAAACTGATCGAACCGGGCGAAATCGATGGCCGCCAGCACTATCGCGTGCAAATCCGCCGGCCCGACAATCTAACTGTTTTGTGGATCGATAAAGAGACGTTTGTCCTGCGGCGAATGATTCTGCCTACAAACGATCTTCGTCGCCAGATGGCCAAGAATCTTGGCGGCGTGCAGATCGAAACGTTGTCGCTTGTGGCCGATTTTTCCGGCGCACGGTTAAACGGTCCAATCGATCAACAGGCGTTCCAATTTGAAGTGCCCGCCGATGCAGAGATAGTAAAATTTTTCATTCTGCCGGACCCCGGGCAATTGCTAGCCAAAAAAGTCCCCGATTTCAAGTTTGTGGGACTTGACGGCAAGCCTGTTACTCCCCAGTCGCTGGCCGGAAAGATCGCAGTGCTGGATTTTTGGGCATCCTGGTGCGAACCGTGCAAGATAAACCTGCCAAGGCTGCAACAAGTTCATGAAAAATACAAGGACAACGAAAAAGTAGTCTTCCTGGCCGTAAGCATCGACGGTCCTCAAGTCGGCGACAAAGCACTAGAAGATCTTTTCAAGGAATTGAAACTGACTATTCCAATTTATCGTGATCCGGAAGGCGCCGCCGTCGGATTCAAATTCTTTGGCATAGGTATTCCCAGTTCGTTCATTATCGATGCCAACGGCATTGTGCAAGATTACGAAGCCGGGGTAAACCAGGACCTGGTCACTGTTCTGCCTGAAAAAATCGACAAGCTGCTCTCCGGCGAAAATATCTTCGACGCCCCGCTTAAACGTTATCAAGAAGTTCTCAAACAGTATGAAAATGTGGAAGAGCAGGCCGTTCCCCTGGCCAAAATTTCCCAGCGCAGCGAACCGCGGACTTTCAAGCTTTCGCCGTTTTGGAAATGCGCGGATTTGAAATCCCCGGGCAACATCCTGGTTCTGAATTCACCTAATGCCCAGCCGCGATTGCTAATTATCGAAGGTCCCAAATCCATAGCCGAAGTCGGTCTGGACGGCAAACTGACCGCCGTGCATAAACTGAATATCGGCGATGGGGAATTCGTCACCAACATCCGCGCTTTTGCCGCAGCCGATGGGAAAATCTACATCGCCGTTTTCGCCGGCGCCCAGCAGCGTTGCCACATTCTGGATGAGCAATGGAATATCGTGCTGAGTTACCCGGAAAATGCCCTTGAGAATCCGCACAGCGGCATTGCCGACGTGGAACTAGGCGACCTGGACGGCGACGGCCTGCCGAAGCTCTACGTCGGCTATTGGAGCGTGGTCGGCGTGCAGGCCGTAACGCTCGATGGCAAACGGCTCTGGTCTAACCGTTCCATTTTCAACGTCGTCCGCATGGCAGTCACGGAACCCGACGCCGACGGCCGGCGCGATTTGCTCTGCGTCAACAACAACGGCACGCTCGTGGCATTAGACGCCAAAGGCCAACGCAAAGCGGAAATATCCGTGCCCAATCGTCCCATCGGCTGGATTGCCGGCGCGGATTTGCAGGGCAACGGCCGATTACTCTGGTGCGGACTTTCCGCCGTAAAAATGGGCGAAACTATCGCCTTGGGATTGAACCTCAATGGCGAAGAACTCTGGAACTATGCCCTGCCCGAAGGCTTGCAGCCGCAACCCATCGAGCAAATCATACCCGGCAAAATCACTCGCCAAGAACCTCTCCAGTGGATTCTCCCCGGCCCGGACGGCTCGATCAACATCATCGGCGCCGACGGCAAGCTCATCGACACTTTCAACTATGGCGCCATGCTACAAGGCCTGGCCACCGTCACAATCGACGGCCAACCTGCCCTGATAATAGCCTCGCCCAACGGCCTGGAAGCCTGGAAAATCGAGTAGGGTGCATGAAATGTACAAATTACTCAAACAGTAAATGTGGATGCGCGTTTCTCTAGCCCAGGCGTTTACGCCTGGGACCGAAAATGTGGATGAACTTTTCTCTAGCCCAGTAAATGTGTATGAACTTTTCTCTAGCCCAGGCGTTTACGCCTGGGACCGAAAGCCGTCAATATACTTTTATGTCTACCCCGTTTACGGGGTTCATCCAGTCCAGACCTTAACCGCCCCTAAAGGGGCTACATAAAAGAAATTGCGGAATTCTCCTAATCCCAGGCGTAAACGCCTGGGCTAGATAAAAAATGGCATTCAAAGTTTCATTACGGATTTTGTGTATACAGTTTGAGAAATTACGGCCGATGTCGCGGTAATTCACCCCCCGCAATAACGTTGCGAACCTTGTCGGGTAACGTTACTCTACTCACCCAAAAACGCGGCTGCCTGCAGGCAGTGCTAGCACCATATCCAAAGGACGAACAATTATGAAAATCTCGCACATTGCTTTGATGACCATCGTTGCCATGAGCAGTTGTCCTGCCTGGGCCGAGGATGTCTATCCCAGCGGACCAACGTCCGGTCAATCGGCTTTATATGGCACAAACAGCGCGGACTCGCAACAGTTCACCCCCGGTCCGTCGTCTTCCAACGTCCGTTCCCGGCCGGCGGCCAACTCGACTGTGTATCCGCCCACGTCATATCCGCCCACGTCGTATCAGCCCTCGGTATATCCGCCCGGAACGTATCCGCCCACGTCGTATCCGTCCGCAACGAACTCTCAGCAGTACCAGAATTTAGCGCCCCAACCCAATGCCGTGCCCGTCCAGCCCGACATTGTCATGCCAGCCCTGGGAAACCGCCTGGTCGAATCGACTTGGTACACGCGGGTCGATTATTTTCATTGGAACGAACAGATGGACAGTATGGCCCCTGTCAACGAGTACGGCACGCTGCTTACTCTGGGATACATGCGCCGCATCGGAATAGAGCGCTTCCACGTCGCGGTCTTCGGCGCCACCATGCGCTACCAGGGTTACGGCCAGTTTGAAAATGACGACGGTAGCTACTACACGGAACCCTTGTCCTCGGCCACGGGCTACCTGGGCGCACTGGGCGAATACGATCTGCACATCGAACCCGATTGCTGTCCGGACATCAGTTTCTTCGTGGGCATAGGCACGCGCTTTTGGATCAGGGACCTTAAGGACGGAGTATCCGACTACGGTAATCCGGTTCCCGGGTACCAGGAGACCTGGTGGACGATTTATCCTTACCTGGGCCTGGAAAAAAAGCGGTTGCTCAACGGCGGCTGGGAGTTCTATTATGCCGGCCGGATCGGCTGCACTGCGATGACTTATCAGTTTGCCTCGATTGGCTACGTGCCATTGTATCCCAAGGCCGGCCTGACGGGCCAATTGGAAATCGGACTCCGCGGCCAAACCGCCTTTATATCGGCCTTCACCGAAATAATGACTTGGAGTCAGTCGGACGTCGTGGAAGGATACCTCCAGCCAAATTCGCAAATGCTCACCTTTGGCATCAAAACCGGTTTCTGCTTCTGATCCCGCCTAAAGCGGTGCTCATTAAGATGTAGCCTTCAGTTAGACCGCTATGTTGGGGCAGCAGTTAAACGTGTCCTTCCGGCAAGCGTGAAAAATCTTTTTGTAGGACGCGTCTTTCGGGCAAGCCTGCAATTTATGATTTGGCGATCGGGGGGCGCATGGCAGTGTTCAGATCCAGTCGAGTTGACCGTCCCCATATCGCTCGGCCGCTTCCAGGCGGTCGCATAGCTCCAACAGTTGGTCCTGCATGACGCCTCCGTTCATGTCGTTGATGGAGATGCTGAGGTCGCCGATCAGTCGTTCAAGCTCGAAGGTGTTGATTGGCACCTTTT
>JBEKJD010000373.1:0-6253 GCA_050011415.1 Dissulfurispiraceae bacterium
CTTTATCCTCGCCTGACCTTCTTCCGATACCCCTTTCCTGCCGCTTAACACCAGGTTCCGCGCTCCCTTTTCCACCAGCCACTCCGCTATCCTCAAACCAAGCGCCCCAAAACCTCCAGTGACCAGATAACTGCAATCTCCGCTCACTTCAAACCTCTTACCACCTTTCCTCTTATACCGCACAAGCCGCGCTGCATAGCGCTCTCCCTGACTATAGGCAATCTGATCTTCTCCATCAGGTGACCATACTTCTACAAACAATCTCTCCGCTTCTCCCGCCTTCCCGCATGGGTCAAGATCCACACACACGGTCTTAAGCTCGGGATGCTCAAGTCCAAGCACCTTTCCCAAGCCCCATACCGGAGATTGCTGCAGCCCACTCTGCGAGGCTGATGATTCCACCGGCTGCGCTCCCCTCGTTACAAGCCACAGACGAGGTCTTTCAGCAAAGCCCTGTTTTATCAATGCCTGTACAATCTGCGCTGCGCTGACGCTGCCCAGATCCTGCGACCTCTCAAGGGAAGCCGCTGTTATCTCTCCCCCGGCATCAAGACCCCACATATGCACTACCCCCCTGCATACGGTATTCCCGGAGAACAGCTCCTGGAATGCTCCATTCCCTGTAATGTCCGCCTCATTGCTATAAGCCACTCTGCATTGCTGACCATGTCCTTCGAGCAGCGCAGCGAGCCCCGCTCCAACCCCGCCCCGGTCAGCAAAGATCACCCAACTTCCCTGCTCAACCCTTTCCGATACCCTCTCCTGCAAAGCCTGCCGCTGCCATACGCTCTCATACAACCATTCAACCCCTCCGCTTCCAGTCCCGCGGAGAAGAACTTCACGATCCAGGCGCCTGGCTGTGAATCCATTAATATCCGCAAAAATCCTCCCGGTCTCATCGATGAGCTGAAGATCACCGGTAATACTATTGTCTTGCCGCTCATTCTCTCTGACATACGTATGGCACCATAAAACAGCATTACGTGCGGGGGGACCATAGAACCTCACGCTGTCTATCGAAAAAGGGATATATATTACGCCATGTCCAATTTCAAATCCTGCCGGATTGCTGAAACTATCTCCAATAACAAACTGAGGGCCGTGGATGCAGAAGAACTGAAAGCATGAATCGATCAGACCCGGATAAAGCTGGTAATCATCAGCACTGTCCTGAAGACCGGCACTCCGCATGATACAGAAGGCTTCTCTTTTGTCAAAGTAGACAGCTTCGACCCATTTAAACGAAGTCCCGAGATGATGTCCTGCCTCTTCAATAGAAGTGTAGAATTCGAACGCCGGCATGGTTTGCCATTGATGCCGGACTACATTCAACCGCTCTGTCACGTTGTTCGTCAAGACAGGCTTGGAATCCGCCAGGGGCATAATCCGTCCTGTCACATGCTGACTCCAGAGGCCGTCTCCTTCCTCGCCCTCGGCCCCACTCACCAATGAAAAGGCATAGCTGTCAGCAGCCTCAGGCGTAAGAACTATCTGAACAATCCGGCTCCGGGCTTCAGGAATGACAAGGGCCTCCAGGAAATGCACTTCCTCGATTACACAGGCGTCAGCCGCGAACGTTTCCTTTGCAGCCTGGAGCAATAGAGCAAGATGCGATGCACCAGCCGCCACTGTCGTTCCAAAAAGCTTATGGTCCTCAATGTATGCAGGTCTGGCATGACTGAACATCATCTCAAACCGGATTTCGGATGAAAACGGCAAACGAAGCCGCCTGCCCAATAGCGGAATGGAGGCAACCGCACTGCAACGTTCGTCCGCATTATCTGTCTCTATCCAATATCGCTGCCTGTTAAAAGTATGGGTCAGCGGGCGCGGCATGGCCCCATATTCAGAACTCGTCTCTTCTTTTTTCTGGGCCTCTTCTATCACTACATGAGCATTGGTCCCGCTGAAGCCGAAAGAACTCACTCCGGCAATCCTCCGGCCAGCCGACAATGGCCATTCTCTCATTTCTGTCGGGACCACCAGTGGGAATTTACTCCATTGGATATGGGGGTTGGGGTCCCTGAAATGAAGGTGAGGCGGAATAGCCCTATGCTCCAGAGAAACGATCACCTTGATGATGCCTGCAATCCCGGCTGCTGCTTCAAGATGGCCGATGTTGGTCTTCACCGAACCGATCAGGAGAGGATTATCCCATGAGCGTGAGCCGAACACATTACCGACCGACCCGACCTCTATAGGATCACCAAGCGTCGTTCCTGTCCCGTGTGCCTCAATATAGCTCACCTGCTCGGGTAAAACTCCCCCGCTTGCAAGAGCGCTGCGCATCACTCTCTCCTGCGAGGGGCCGCTAGGTACCGTTAGCCCGCCGCTCGGTCCGTCCTGGTTCACAGCAGAACCGCGGACCAGCGCAACAACGGAGTCTCCGTCAGCTATGGCATCGGACAGACGCTTCAGCACTATTATCCCGCAACCCTCGCCACGCACGTAGCCATCCGCTGAAGCATCAAAGGTTTTGCAGCGTCCGTCAGGGGCAAGCATCCGCGCCCTGGAAAAATTAATACTCGGTTCGGGCGCGAGAATCAACCCCACTCCGCCCGCAAGAGCGAGGCTGCACTCGCGGTTGCGCAGGCTTTGGCATGCAAGGTGCACTGCCACGAGAGAGGACGAGCAGGCAGTATCGACAGACATGCTCGGACCTGTAAGTCCGAGGAGATAGGAGAGCCGGCCCGCAGCCACGCTCAAAACGCTTCCGCTTATGAAGTAGGCATCGATGCGATCGCGGGCCCGCTGAGCCAGCCGGAGCGCTGCATAATCAAAAGTGCTGATGCCAATAAATACTCCGGTAGGTGTGCCGAACAACTGGTCGGGCAAACGGCCTGAATTCTCAAGAGCCTCCCAACTCACCTCCAGCAGCAAACGCTGCTGCGGATCCATGCTTACCGCCTCACGCGGCGTTATGCCGAAGAACGCGGGGTCAAACAAATCCACATGATCTAAAAACGCGCCGTGCCTGCTGTACATCTTCCCTGGTGCGTCAGGATCTGGATCATAGTAATCATCAATGTTCCATCTGTCGCTCGGCACTTCGGTAACAGCGTCCGTTCCCTTCTCCAGAAGCCGCCAGAAAGATTCCGGCGAATCCGCGCCTCCCGGAAAGCGGCAGCCCGCCCCGATTATCGCTACAGGTTCCGCGTTCATGAGTTCGCGCTGGGACTCCAGCTGCATAGCAGCAAAAGCCAGCTTTAAGGGAGACATCTGCACGATGCGCTGTGACAAACCACCCATTACGCTTACCCGTTCTTCCTGGAATTCATGAATTTCCTTTTCATTTCTTCTTCGGGCATCTGGTCCACCGCCTCCAAAAGAGAGTTAAGATCAAAGCCTGTTGCGGGCTCATCATGCGCAACAACCACCGCCGGAGCAACTGCCGGAAATATTTTTCCTGACAAATACCCGGCAACCGCTTCCAGAGTCGGATAATCGAACATCAGGGTTGCAGGCAGGTGAAGGTCGAGGCTCGACTCAAGATTATTTTTCAATTCAATTGCAGTAAGGGAATCCAGCCCCGCGTCAAAAAGCCTCTGCCTCGCCTTTATCTGCCCTGGTGAAGACATGCCCAGAACAACGGCAATCTGTGAGCGGATATAATCTGTCAATAATAACAGCTTCTCTCCTTCAGGTGCTCTGCCCAACTGCGTTATGAATTCTGACTTCTTCCTCTGAAACCTCTCCCTGGCATCCGCCCTCTCCTGCGGCGCATGAGGCAGACACACTCCCTTGTCCAACCGTTCAGTTCCTCTATTCCCCAGCCCGCGGAGAAGAACTTCACGCGAGGCTTTTCTGAATTCAAATCCTGTTGCTTCGGCTATTACGGAACCGTTATCATCGATGAGCCGGAGTGCTCCCAGGGGGTACTGCAGAGAGGAACCATTCCGTCCCTCAGTCCTGGCCAGGCACCAGAGACTGCCTGATGTTTCAGGACGGCGGAAAAAACTGAAAGAGGATAACTTAAAAGGAACATACAGATAGCCTGCCTCCGCAAGATCATGCGCCTTCACTTCCCAGAAGCTGCTCAATACCTGGAAACAGGCATCGATCAATCCGGGATAGAGCTGATAATCATCAATATCGTCTTTTAAAAGAGGGAAACCCAGACGGCATACGATTTCATCCTCCCGGCGCCATATCTCTTCAATCCATTGGAAAGAAGTTCCCAGGCGATAACCTGCAGCCGAAAGGGCGGAATAAAATTCTTTTCCGGATACAGTGCGGCCGTATCCGTGCTGCATTTCCTTCCTGTCGACATCAACCGGCAATGCCGGCTTTTCAGAAAGAGTTCGGACCTTCCCGGCAGCATGCACAACCCAGTCAGCAGCATTTCCGCTCTCCTTCCTGCTTACCAGTTGGAACGATGCTGACGATGCATCAAGGGGAGCAAATATAAGCTGAACAAGGAGACCCTCCTTATACGCAAGTACCATGGCCTGCGAAAAGTAGACTTCTTCAATAGTGCAGGGTTCTGCATTAAAAATCTCTTTTGCCGCGGAAAGAATCATAGATACATGTGAAGCGGCCGGCACAATTAAGGTTCCATAAATCAGGTGGTCATCCATATACCTGGGGGAATCCTGCCTGAAGCGGACCTCAAAACGGATCTCGCCAGAGAAAGGCAAACGCAAGCGCTTGCCCAAAAGCGGGTGAAGCGTTTCTGGCTCCGGCCCTTCACTTTTCGGCTCTGTTTTTTTCACCCAATATCTCTTTCTCTCGAATGGATACGCCGGCAACGCCACTCTTCTCAGGGCAGAATCCCGATACACATCTTTCCAGTCTATTCTAGTTCCCCCGACATACTGTCCCGCCAGCCTATGAGCCGTATCATAGCCATTAACAATTTCTTCGGGATCATGCATGACGTCAGATACAATGCCTTTGAATATATCAGGTGACCCGGCTCCGGCCCGAAAAGCTGCAAGCTTGTTGCAGAGTTCCTCTGCAGCGGCGGCAACAATAGCAAGCCTATAATCAAAATGGGACCTGCCTGCAGCAGAAGTAAAACAGATGTCCCCAATTGCAAGGTCAGGATGGGACGCAATATATACTTCATATTTCTCGGCCAGCCTGACCAATGCATCTTCTGTCCTGGCCGACAATGTCAGCACATACTGACTCAGTTTATTCCCCGGATACGGCGTTTCCCGTTCAGGGGCCTCTTCCATCACTATATGAGCGTTCGTTCCGCTGAAACCGAATGAACTCACTCCTGCTATCCTGCTTCCGCCTGTGGAAGTCCACCCCATAGCACTCACCGGGACCTCGACAGGAAGCTGTTCCCATGGGATATTGGGATTCGGATTTCTGAAATGCAGATGGGGCGGTATTAGCTTATGCTGCATTGACAGAACAATCTTTATCAAACCCGCTATTCCGGCAGCAGCCTCGAGATGGCCGATATTCGTCTTCACCGAACCGACTATCAACGGGTTGTCCCGGCTCCTGCCCTTGCATAGGGCAGCGGCCAGGGCATTCATTTCAATGGGATCGCCCAAGGCGGTCCCTGTGCCGTGGGCCTCGATATATTTCAGTTGCGAGGGTTCCAGCCCCGCGTTACTGAGCGCCCGGCAGATAAGTTCTTCCTGCGCCAGTTCATTGGGCACAGTCAGCCCGCTGCTACGGCCGTCATGGTTCACCGCTGAGCCCCTGATCACCGCCAGGATATTATCTCCGTCGGATTGCGCATCGGACAGGCGCCTAAGCGCCACCATACCGCACCCTTCACCTCGTGAAAAACCATCGGCCGCTGAATCGAATGTCTTGCATCTACCGTCGGCCGCAAGCACATGGGACCTCGAAAGAAATACAGTGACTTCAGGGGACAAGACGAGGTGAACCCCACCAGCCAAAGCCAGATCAGAGTCTCCTGCACGCAAACTCTGGCAAGCCTCGTGAATCGCCACAAGAGATGAAGAACAGGCAGTATCGATGGCCAGGTTAGGGCCCCTGAGCCCGAGCACATAGGCCACCCTGCCCGGAGCGAAACAAAGGAGATTCCCTGTACCGTCATAGACAGTGATGCGGGACATGTCACCGGCGTTCAACTGCAATCTTGCGTAATCATTCTGTCCTATGCCGAGGAATATTCCTGTCTTTGTCCCTGCGAGACTGTCAGGCGGAAGACCGGCATTCTCAAGCGTTTCCCAGCTCACCTCCAGCACCAGGCGGTGCTGGGGGTCCATGCTCACAGCTTCCCTGGGAGAAATACCGAAGAAATGGGGATCAAAGAGGTCAACAC
>JBEKJD010000374.1:0-6043 GCA_050011415.1 Dissulfurispiraceae bacterium
GAAGGGGGAGATAGCGAAGCGCCTGGCAGAAGTTACGGAGAGCGAGCGGGGACCTCTTCTTGTTTCATACCTCTGCGCACAGGTTGCGGCTGTCCTCGGGATGAAGTCCCAGGAACAGATAGAAATGAGAACACGGCTTTTTGACCTCGGCATCGATTCCCTGATGGCAGTGGAGCTGAAGAACCGTCTCGAATCAGGTCTCGGGCAATCCCTGCATTCCACCTTGGTGTTCGATTACCCTACGTTGGAGAGTCTTGCCGGGTACCTGTCCGGAATTATTTTTCCTGCAGGCGGGAAGACTTTGACGAGCGATGATTGCCGGAAAAAAAGTGATGAGAATCTTTCCCTGATAGATATTGAGCAGTCATCAGAAGACGAGATAGCTAAAATGCTTTCGGAAGAATTGGAAGTCCTCGAGAGGAAAAAGAACGGATGAACAAGCCGGTGAATGATCAATATAAGACCCTGATGGCAAAGGCCCTTCTCGAAATCCGGGAGATGAGGGCCAGGCTCAAAAAAAGTGAGGAAGCTAAATCCGAGCCCGTCGCGATTATCGGAATGGGTTGCCGCTTTCCGGGAGCAGACAACACGGAGTCCTTCTGGCGCCTGCTCGAAAATGGAACCGATGCGGTATCAGAGGTCCCCAGGGCGCGTTGGGATATTGATACCTTTTATGATCCTGATCCTGACAAGCCGGGGAAAATGTACACACGCCATGGCGGCTTCCTCAGCACAGTTGATACATTTGACGCTGATTTTTTTGGCATTACACCGAGGGAACTGGTGAGGACCGACCCGCAGCAACGTCTCCTGCTGGAAGTGGCATGGGAGGCTTTGGAACATGCAGGGATAGCGCCTGAAAGTTTGTTCGGCAGTCCGACCGGAGTATTTGTGGGTATCAGCAGTTTCGATTATGCGACCTTTCAGCTTGGGCTTCATAATGCCGAGAGCATCGATGCTTATATGGGCACCGGCATTGCATTGAGCGCGGCAAACGGACGGCTTTCTTACGTGCTTGGTTTGAACGGACCGAGTATGGCGGTGGATACAGCCTGTTCTTCATCACTGGTCGCTCTTCATTTGGCTTGTCAGAGCCTCCGCAGCCGAGAATGCGGCATGGCCCTGGCCGGAGGAGTGAATCTTCTCCTCATTCCCGAATTGACGATCAATTTTTGCAGGGCCCGGATGCTGGCCCCTGATGGACGCTGCAAGACCTTTGATGCGGCTGCTGACGGGTATGTCAGGGGTGAAGGATGCGGGGTAGTTGTCATGAAGCGCCTCTCCGATGCAGAGGCGGATGGTGATACCGTATTGGCAATTATCAGGGGCTCAGCAGTGAACCAGGACGGTTCGAGCGGAGGGTTGACTGTGCCGAGCGGCCCGTCTCAGGAAGCGGTGATTCTCAGGGCACTCGAGAACGGCCGGACCGCGCCGGACCAGGTAAGTTATGTGGAGGCTCATGGTACCGGCACTGCCCTGGGAGATCCGATTGAGGCACGGTCTATGGGAAAAGTATTCGGCGGCAGGTCTAGTGAGCATCCCCTGATGGTTGGTTCGGTCAAGACGAATTTCGGGCACCTTGAAGCTGCGTCAGGCATGGCCGGCTTGCTGAAGGTTGTCTTGTCTCTCATGCACCGCAAAATACCGGCGCACCTTCATTTCAGAAATCCCAGTCCTCACATCGCATGGAACGAGCTTCCCATTGAGGTGCCCACCGAACTGCGCGAATGGCCCTCATTGGATGGAGCTCGTATTGCTGGAGTGAGTTCCTTTGGATTCAGCGGCACCAATGTCCATGTTGTTGTTGAGGAGGCCCCCTTACATGAGAGGCCGCGGAATACCGGACTTTCTGAGCAGCCGTTGCATCTTCTGACTCTCTCAGCGAAGACGGAAGAAGCGCTTGACGAGTTGATCGCGAGATATGTGGAATATCTTGCCGCTCACCCGGACCTTTTTATCGGGGACATCTGTTTTACAGCCAATGCAGGGAGGTCGCATTTCAGGCGTAGAATCGCTCTGATTGCTTCTTCGACTTCGGAACTGCGCGAAAAACTCGCGGCAGCTCGAAACAGCGTGAAGCAAGAGGGAGTGTTCAGAGGGATTAAAAAGAGCGATCAGGACTTCCTCTCTATGGAAGGGGACGGGGATTTGGGGCCTATGCTGTCACTCTGGGGTGAAAAGTATGTAGGGGGCGCTTCACTGGACTGGAAAGAGCTCTACAAAAAATATTCGTGCTTCAAAATACCGCTTCCGACCTATCCTTTTCAGAAACAACGATACTGGATAGAAACGAAGCAGGCGGAACGCGTGGAATCAGGACATCATGCTTTGAATCCTTTACTCGGACGGAGACTGTCTCTTCCCGGCGCCAAAGAGAAGAGGTTTGAATCCAGGATCAGCGCCCATGTTCCCTATTTTCTGGATCACCATAGGATTTTTGGCGCGGCCGTATTCCCTGCTGCGGCGTACATTCTGAAGGAACGGAGAGAGGCTCTCTCAGGATATTCAGCCGGCTAAATGAAGGAGAATGGATCCTTCACGCAGAGGGGAATATCCTTTTAGAAAGCTGCGGGACCCTTCAGCATTCTGTCGATTTGACAGCCATAAGGGAAAGATGCGTAGAGGAGATACCTGTTCACGACTATTATCGCGGGCTTCAGAAAGCTGGAATAGAGTACGGTCCTCTTTTTCAGGCTCTTAAAGAACTTAGGTACAGCGGAAGTGAAGCCTTGGGCCGACTGCAGTTGCCCGACTTGTTATTTCACGAGAAGGGAAAATATGTGCTTCATCCGGTGTGTATCGATTCATGCATGCAGCTCCTTGGGGCGGTTATCCCGGAAAAGGAAAAGAGCGAAACATGGTTGCCGGTTGGGCTGAAGACGCTCAGGATTAACCTCCCGGTTGATACTTCTCAACCGGAGACTTCTTTGTGGTGTCATGCAATGATACACCCTTTTCATGAAACCGGCTCCCCTGTGCTCGCGGCGTCACTTCAGATCTTCGATGACCATGGGAATGTTATCGTGTCCGTAGAAGGCCTGACTGAAAGGAAAGCGAACCGTGAAGTTCTGCTGCCGCCTGCCGCGAAACAGCCGGACCAGGACGAAAATGGCACGAGGCAGTCTGAAATAATACAGAAGATCGCAAATGCGGCATTTCACGAGCGAGAAGGAATCCTGCTTCTGTATATCCGCGATCTTGCGGCAGAGATAATGGGACTTGGGAGCGGCCGGAACATTTTAGTTGACCGCCCCGTGATGGAGCAGGGACTGGACTCCCTTATGTCGGTCGAGTTGCGCAACAGCATCGGCAACTCTCTGAATGCGGAACTCCCGGTATCGCTTTTTTTCGATTATCCTACGCTGAGAAAAGCCGCTGAGTTTATTCTGCATGAGGTACTTGCCTTCGGGAAGTCCCCGGAAAAGAACAATTCTCCCGGCTACGGTGACACGGCTCTCTCAGCTGATTCGGTATTGAATGAAATAGAATTGCTGTTATAATTTAATTTACCGGTATGGATAAAGATAAAGAACAATATTACCTTAATATCATTAAGAGGGCTTCCGACAGGATAAAGGGATTGGCAGCCGAAGTGTCTTTGCTGAAGACACGCGAGCCTATTGCAGTTATCGGTCTTGGATGCCGTTTCCCCGGAGGGGCGAACAGTCCTGAAGCGTTCTGGAAAATACTGTCGGGCGGCATCGACACCATTGGAGAGATCCCTTCGGACAGGTGGGATAAGGATGCGTATTTCGACGGCGACCCAGATGCTCCCGGCAAGATGTACACAAGGTTTGGCGGATTTATTGACAGAGTGGACTGGTTGGATACTGCTTTTTTCGGCATATCCCCACGGGAAGCGGAATCCCTGGATCCTCAGCAGCGCCTACTCATGGAGGTGAGTTGGGAAGCCCTCGAGCATGCAGGGTTGAACCCACTCTCTCTTAAAGGAAGCCGTACAGGTGTGTTTATCGGCATCTGCTCCCGCGATTATATTCAGGCCCATCTCGGATCAGGAGACCCGACTGCTATTGATCCCTACTCGATCACCGGCGTAGCCTTCAGCACTGCCACAGGGCGGCTTTCTTACCTTTACGATTTCAGGGGACCGAGTATTGCTGTAGATACGGCATGCTCTTCATCACTGGTGTCGCTCCACCTGGCTGTGCAGAGCCTCATCAATCGCGAATCTGATTGCGCCCTGGCTGGTGGTGTGAGTCTAATGCTCACTCCGGAGCCTTTCATTGGTTTTTCCAGGCTCCACGCCATCTCAGCCGACGGCCGCTGCAGATCATTTGACGAGGATGCATCGGGGTATGCCAGGGGCGAGGGATGCGGTATCGTCATTCTGAAGAGACTTTCGGATGCCGAACGCGACGGTGACATCGTTCTCGCGGTTTTGAAGGGAAGCGCGGTGAACCAGGATGGCGAAAGCAGCGGCCTCACTGCGCCCAACGGGCTTGCGCAGCAGGATGTGATACTCAGGGCACTGGAGAGCGCCGGCATCAACCCGGATGAAGTCGGGTATGTTGAAGCCCATGGCACTGGGACCAAACTTGGCGACCCCATCGAGTGCCGCGCCCTTGGAAAGATATTTGACGGCAGGAAGGAAAAACTCCCCATAGGTTCGGTTAAATCCAATATCGGCCATTTAGAGGCTGCCGCCGGCATTGCCGGGCTGATCAAGGTAATTCTGGCCCTGCAAAAAGGAATGATCCCCCGGAGTCTCCATTTTAATCATCCCAATTCCCATATTCCCTGGAATGAAATTCCCCTGCGCGTGATCACTGAAGCCCTGCCTTGGGAAAGGCAGAAAGCTAAGCGTATCGCCGGGGTGAGTTCGTTTGGGTTCAGCGGGACGAATGCGCATGTGATCGTGGTGGAAGCGCCGGAGGTAGAGATCGGCCTGGACGCGGACAATCCTGAAAAAATGCAAGCAGGTGAGGACAGAGAGTATATCCTGCCCCTTTCGGCAAAGACGGACAGGGCGTTGCGGGACCTTGCCATGCTCTATGAAAGATATCTGCACGACGAGGGAGCGCATTACCCGATCAGGGACATCTGCGGCACGGCAGCGCTTTGCCGCATGCACTTCGACCATAGACTGTGTGTTACAGGCAAGACACATGAGGAACTGAGGGACAAGCTGAGGGCCTATGCAGATGGAGGACAGAAAGAGAGAGAGCAACACGGTATTCCCGGACGGTATGTTAGTGGAGAAGATGTATCCTGGACAGCGGAGTGCCCGAAATTCAGGAAAGTCCCTCTGCCCACTTATCCCTTTCAGAGAGAGAGGTACTGGAGGGAACTGACCAGGAAAAGGGAAACCGAAAAGATATCGGCGGGGCAAGGCGAAGATAATAAATATGCTCTTCCATGCAGTGCGGCTGAACGTTTGCCAATTTACCCTGCTGCGAATGAAAGCCTTGGCGATGCCGTTCTGCGTGAACTGAAAGCCCTGGTATTTTCTGTCTCCGGGATACCCTTGGAGGAACTCCACAGCGAAAAGAACCTCTTCGCCCTTGGGCTCGATTCGATTATGCTGGTCCAGATGCGGCAGGCAGTGGAACGGAAGTTCGGAGTCGTCTTCACCATGTCCCAGATCAATAATGAACTTTCGACCCTTTCTCGTCTTGCCGCATATGTTGAAGTGAAACTTCCGGAAACCGTTCCCGGAGCATCTTTGGCGAAGGAAGCGTTATCCCCGGCTCCCGGCGTTCTTCAAGTTGTTTCCCCGTCCCCTGAAAAGAGCACGTCCGCTGAAAAGAAGTCCGAAGCCTATGTGCCCTTCAGCAGTATCGCGTCTCGCGGGAGACTGGACCTGAACAAGCGTCAGAGGAAACATCTGGACGATCTCATAGCCCGCTACTGTACAGGCACAGCCCATTCCAAGGAGATGACCCAGCGATACCGCTCCGTTTTTGCGAATGTCAGGAATATCGCAGGATTCCGCCGCGAATGGAAAGAGATGATCTACCAGATCATCGTAGAGCGGGCGAGCGGATCCCGTATTTGGGACATTGACGGAAGGGAATACCTCGAC
>JBEKJD010000375.1:0-3066 GCA_050011415.1 Dissulfurispiraceae bacterium
CTCATCGAGAAGCTTCAGATGATAGAGCAGACCCAGGTGGAAGTTATTATCAGATTGGGTAAAGCTGCGGAGTTCAGGGATGATGAGACGGGCAGGCATATTGAGCGCATTGCCGCTTATGTGAATTTGATAACCGAAAAACTCGGCATGAACCGGGAGCAGCGTACGATGATGCAGTACGCCGCCCCCATGCACGATGTCGGCAAAATAGGCATCCCCGACGGGGTGCTGATGAAAGCCGGGAAACTGACCGAGGATGAATTTAAAATAATAAAGCTCCATACTGTTATCGGCAGCAGGATTTTAAGCGGCACATCCCTTCCCTTACTTGAGCTTGCCAGGGAAATAGCCCTCAGCCATCATGAGAGGTGGGACGGCTGCGGCTATCCGCTGGGTCTTGAGGGGAATGCCATTCCTATATCGGGCAGGATAGTCGCTGTTGCGGATGTTTTTGATGCCATTACGTCGGAAAGAGTATACAAAGCCGCGTGGCCTATTGGAAAGGCGCTGGAATATATAAAGGACATGAGAGGCAGTCAGTTCGATGCTGATATTGTCGATGCCTTTTTTTCAATTGAGGACCAAATAATCGGTGTGAGACAGGCAAAATGCGATACTCCGGCGTCTAAACCTATGATACTTCAGATTATTGACGGCGACGTCAGTTTTGAACAACTCGTTGAGCAATGGAGATAAATACATCTCATAGCTCATTTCAGCTCATTGGCTTTTATAAAATATGAGCGATGAGATGTCAGTTATAGGTAAAGAATCTCTCCTTGTTGTTCCTCTCGGCGGTGTTGAAGAGATTGGCCTCAACATGACGGTTTTTCAGTATGCCGGTGATCTCATTATTGTTGACGCCGGTCTTATGTTCCCCGAAGAGGATATGCTTGGCGTGGACTTCGTCATCCCGGATTTCTCCTACGTTATGGAGAACAGGGAAAAATTAAGGGGGATAATCCTTACCCACGGGCATGAAGACCACACAGGCGCGATACCTTTCCTGCTCAAAGAATTAAAAGTCCCGGTATACGGGACACCGCTTACCCTTGCACTGGTGAGAGAGAAACTGATAGAGCATGAGCTCTCTGATGTTCCGCTCATATCTGTAAAGCCGCGGGAGAGTATCACACTCGGTTGTTTCTCAGTTGAATTTATCCGTGTCACTCATAGTATTGTTGATGGGGTCGGACTCGCTATAACTACCCCTGTCGGCACGGTCATCCATACCGGTGATTTCAAGCTCGATCCCACTCCCGTTGACGGGGAGCTGATGGATTTCCACCGGTTTTCCGAGTATGGAGAAAGGGGAACGCTCCTTTTGCTTTCGGACAGCACGAATGCCGAGAAGGGCGGCTACACTTTTTCTGAAAAGGAAGTCAGCAGGGGCTTTGATGATATTTTTGCAAAAGTGAAGGGAAGGATTATTATCGCCACTTTCGCTTCGAACATCCATAGAATTCAGCAGGCCATAGATGTTGCCGTACAGTACGGCAGGCGGGTCATCATGTGCGGGAAAAGCATTGTTTCAAACGCACAGATAGCCCTCGATCTCGGTTATCTTAATATACCCGGCAATACATGGGTGAAGCTCGAAAACCTGAAGGACCTTGCCGACAGCGAGGTGGTAATAATTACTACCGGCAGCCAGGGAGAACCCATGAGCGTGTTGACGCGCATTGCTATGGATGAGCACAAGCACATCAAAGTGAAGGAGGGTGACACGGTCATCCTCTCGGCCAAGATAATTCCCGGCAATGAACGCTCGATAGGCAAGATCATCAACCACCTCATGAGCCGGGGCGCCGATGTCAGGTATGAGAAAGTGTCGGAGATACATGTCTCCGGACACGCTTCAAAGGAAGAACTTAAACTGATGATGAACCTGGTGCGGCCCAAGTATTTTATCCCCATTCATGGAGAATTCCGTCACCTTAAATATCATACAAGACTGGCTGAAAAGTCGGGGATACCAAAGGACAATATATTTATTTTAGGCAACGGTGAGGTATTTGAAGTAAATGAGTCGGAAGCCTCGAAAGCCGGGAAAGTGAACGCCGGCAGGATTTTTATCGACGGCAAAGGGACAAGCGGGGTTGAAGACATTGTGCTCAGAGACAGAAGGACGCTGGCCCACGACGGTATCGTCATTATTCTTGTAGGGATTGAAAAAAGTACGAAGAAAATCATTTCGGGTCCCGAGATCATATCCAGGGGGTTTGTTTTTGAGGATGCCTCACAGGATATTATTAATGAAGTAAAGGACCTTATGGCTTCGACGCTTTCCCTCCTGCAGGATGACATCATTGCCGATATATCGCTGATACAGGCGAAGCTTCGTTCGACGCTCAAGAAATACCTCAGAAACACAATGGACAGGCGTCCGATGATTATGCCGATTATAATGGAAGTGTAATTAGTATGCTGCCTTCATAGTAAACTTGAGGAAAATTTGCTATAGTTACCCTATGAGTGGGAAAATGCTCCATACTCTCATCTTCGAAGTCGGTAAATTACTGTCTCACAGCGGGAGTTCTTTCCACGAAAGACTTCAGCAGGCAGTAGTCATTATTGCACGTTATTTCAGGGTTGAAAAGTGTTCTGTCATGATAATCAACCGGGAAGACATGACCCTGGAGGTGGGCGCTGCAACTCACACCGAGATTATCGGCATGAAGAGGAACCTTTCGGATGTCACCATAGCAACCAGGGCGTTGCTTGACGATGTGCCATTTGAAACTGACAGCCAACGGCTATCCTATTTCGTAGCGGCTGACACAACTACGTACACTTCAAGCTATTCATTGAGTCTTCCGATTAAGTACAGCGACAAAAAGCTTGGGGTGCTCAATCTTGCCGATACAATAGGTTGTGAGCGGCTGACTAACGAGCAGATGGAAGAAGCTGTTGAGTTAAACGAACAACTTGCCGTCCACTTGTATGTTGCACAGGCCGATGCCCTTCTGGAACGTGAAATAAAAAAATACGAGGATGCGGTGGCGCGGCTTATAAAAGCCGACGAGATGAAGACGAGTCTGACCAGCTTTATAGTGCATGACCTCA
>JBEKJD010000376.1:0-3953 GCA_050011415.1 Dissulfurispiraceae bacterium
ATTATTTTCCTATATAGTAAAATACCTTTGGGAGGTTCGCCGTGGTTTTCCGATGGAACGAGTGGAACATCGAACACATTGCCGAACACGGCGTTTCCCCGGAAGAAGCGCAGTGGGTCGTCGAACATGCCCAACGCCCATACCCTTAGTTGCGGGAAGAGAACAAGTGGCGGGTGGTCGGACGCGGCCACGGCGGGCGATGGTTGCAGGTGGTTTTCGTCTTCGATCCCGAAGATGAAGACCCCGAAACCGAAGACACGGCTTACGTAATCCATGCGCGTCCGCTTACCGAACGAGAGAAAAAACGCGAACGAAAGAGGATCCCATGAAGAAGACCGTCGCCAAAACCGTACGCAAGACGAGGACGAAGGCTTCCGCGCCGAAACCCTACTGGGAAATGAATACCGCCGAGTTACGGGAGGCGACCAAGGAGTTCGACCAGGAGTTTGTCGGCGACACCTTCAGGTCGGCGACGCCCAAGGAGCAAGCAAAGTTCGAGCGCGCCCGCAAACGCGGTCGGCCTCGTAACGGCATGGGAGCGAAGACCATCAGCGTCACGGTGGAAACCGGTCTATTGGCCGAAACCGACCGGCTTGCCAAAAAGCTCCACGTCCCTCGCGCCGTTCTCATCGCCCGAGGACTCCAGGCTGTGCTGGGCCTAGAAAAGGTGATTCAATAGCCTGCCGTCTTGCAGCGAAGGTGACATGCTTACGCTTGCCGTGATAATGTCTCTCGGTTGCCCAATCATGGCCACGACGAGCGTGGCCATGGCACCCGGCAGGCATCCTAACTCAAGAATCTGACGGAATTTACATCAAGTGGACAGGGCCGGGGTTGAACCTAAATGTCGTAAGTATTGGTAAATAAGGACTTACGTCAACAGGCAATTTCCTTATCTGACACCTTATCTGACACTTATCTGACACAATCATATCCAATTTCTTCTTTAAACCAAGCACACTTAATGACATTTGCCCTATAGATCCCGCACCTACATAATTTCCTTGGAGAAACTACCATGCCCAGAGAATCAATGCGAGAACTACAACAGCAAGCGGATCGGGTCTGTGTCCTGATCCTCAGTAGCAATGCCATCGACATCGAGATCAAATGAACAAAGTCCGAGAACACTGCCTCGAACATACCCTGATATTGAACAACTCTACGAAATGATTTACGAGAGCCGCTTTCAGCGACTTTGGGAGCAGTTTAGAGGTGAGGGGTAATTTCGGTCTAATCCCGATCTTTACTCGCCAATCGAATCGCACGATCCACGGCTTCCTCTCGTCTGACCGACTTCCCACTACCAGGAAGGGTGGTTTGACAAGCAAACACGCCCAAGTAAAATGAGGGGCAGTGAGGGAAACCTCACAATCTTTCGCCCAGCGGTCCCTGCCCCCCGCTGGGCATTTTTCATTCTTGTTCAACCATTTCATGAATCAAACATCTCACCAGAACAAACCACTTGCTGATCGACTACCACGCAATGTCAAAGTGCTGGGATGGGCGAGCTTTCTCAATGATGTTGCCAGCGAGATGATCTTCCCGCTGCTGCCGCAATTCCTGCTGACGGCATTGGGTGGTAATCGATTTTCGCTGGGTGTGATCGAAGGGATTGTGGATTCAGCGTCCAGTATCGTCAAACTATGGTCTGGCGGCTGGTCTGATAAAATCGGTTCTCGTAAGGGACTGGTTCTTTTTGGCTATGCCCTTGCGGCAATTACAAGGCCCATGATTGGTATCATCACGGCCCCATGGCAGCTTTTCTTAGTCCGTTTGGGAGATCGTATCGGGAAGGGAACTCGAAACTCACCCCGAGATGCCCTCATTGCTGATTCCACTGCTCCCGAGTTTCGAGGTCGGGCGTTCGGTTTCAATCGTGCAATGGATCATTTGGGAGCAGCAATTGGTCCGATCTTAGCGGCAATCTTTTTATGGTTCTGCCCAGGTCAATACAGAACATTATTTTTGTTAGCAGTAATCCCTGGCTTATTAGTTGTTTTACTTTTAGCCCTTGGACTAAAGGAAACCGCCAAAAGAACAGCCATAGCCCAGAAAATGACATGGACTTTGCAGCCGTTCGGAAAAGGCTTTCGAATATACCTGCTGGCTCTGGTGGTATTCACCTTGGGCAATTCCAGTGATGCCTTCCTTTTAGTGCGTGCCAGTGAACTCGGTGTTGCCACAATAATGTTGCCTATTCTCTGGTGCGTGTTTCATATCCTCAAAAGCGGCGGAAATATGCTCGCTGGTCGTATTGTAGATAGAATCGGCTCCAAACCAATGATACTCGGAGGTTGGATTCTTTACGCAGCGATTTATCTTGGATTTGCCATGGCTTCGGCTCAATGGCAAGTGTGGTTGTTATTTGCAGGTTATGCGGCCTTCTATGCCTTTACCGAGCCAGCGGAAAAAACTCTGGTTGCAAATTTAGTTGGACCAGACCAAAGAGGATTGGCTTATGGCTGGTTCAATGCCGCTGTCGGCATCGGCACTTTCCCCGCCAGTCTTCTCTTTGGTGGACTCTACCAAGCATTTGGAGCAATGGTTGCTTTTGGTATTGGTGCAGCCTTGGCATTATTGGCTGGAATAATGCTATTGGGCGTCAGAACTGAACAGCCTTATTTGCCGAAATGAACAAGAACCACGACTAGATCTGGCTGCGTTCTTGCTCATTTCATGGCTAAGACAACATGGCTCTACGCCCGTCTTGAAATCTCCTCCCCAATTAGGTAATATAAAGGCACCCAGTCATGAGACTGGGAAACGCATTAAAGGAGAAATTCAGTGGCCCACAAGCCACTATGAAACAATTTGAGACTTGCGAAAGTCAGTAGTGCTTCCTCCAAAACCGCCAACTTGGGCTTAATGCCCTTGATGAACAGAAGCAGTGCTGGACGTTCGCTCCCGTATGGGAGCGTCGGCCATGCTCTGTTCTGTTCGCCCCTTGGCGGGGGTTGGAGGAGCAGTCGTGGTTCGATGCTCCTTTTTTATTGGACTTTTCTCCACGGCTGCTGACATCGACTTATACGTTCGTCATCAGTCACAATTCTACTTATCCAAAAATATGAGGGAGGAATATCGCATGTCAGAGCAGTGGTATTACACTAAAAATGATGAAAAACACGGACCTGTCACTGCCGAGAGAATGAAGGAACTGGCGGCCTCTGGGCAACTTCATCCAAGTGATCGCATATGGAAAGAGGGAATGAAAGAATGGGCAAAGGCGGGGGTGGTGAGAGGATTGTTCACCGAGGCACCACAATCAGGCCCGCCTCCACTTCCACAAAAAAAGATAGATGAACCACCGCCTCTGCCCTCTGCAACCACCTCATCTCAACCTTCACAAACGATAGATCAAGCATCCCTGAGACAGAAATACGAAGGATTGCGACAATCTATAGTCCAGCATAGCCTGACCCAACAGGATGATCTTACTAACACAGAAACAATTTCATCGTTCCGAAAGGAGCATTCCAATCTGCAAGAACAGTTGAAGCAACTTCAAGATCGGCTGCAACAACTCGGCAAGGCAAAGACTGAATATGAAGTATTGGAGAATACATGCCAACAGAAAAGTAAGGAATTGGCCTCCACCGAGGTAAGCTTGGGACAGTTCGCACAGCCATTGGGTAAGGCGGCGTTTGAAGGATTTGTTTCTGGACAAATACAAAACCAGCCTATCTTGAATGAACGCTTTTCTGTGCATCGGCGAATTGCCGAACTCCATACTGAGTATGACCAACTTAAGCCAGCCAACGATGCTGGAATGATCCAGAAAACCAAAGCCAAGGCTCAGCAACTTGTTGTGACTGGGAAAATCAAGCTTGAGGAAATGAAGATCAACAAGTTGGAGGAACAAATTGGAAAGCAATTGATTGCTTCTACCCAAGAAGATTCTGTAAAATGCGACCATACAACAGAGATCTTATCTAAAGTTGCAAAGCAAAGGG
>JBEKJD010000377.1:0-2777 GCA_050011415.1 Dissulfurispiraceae bacterium
TCTCCTTCAAGCAAAGCATTCTCCTGTGGCCAGGGCTCTTTATCGTCAAAGAAGGTGAATGCACCGGGATTTGATGGTCGAGCTCTTTCCAGCCAATTAGGAATACCCGGATAGAGGGTTGGGGCCTCTGCAAATCGGTTCCACACGGCCTGCCAGGTGCCGTTGCGATGGCCGAGCTTCTCGGCTGCGACCAACGGCCCTTCCTTTACCGGATCGAATTTATAGGTTTTCCGGCAGACTATGCAAAAGGCTGTCCAGGTTTCTTCGTCCCAACGTTTTTGGGTTGCTTCGGGACTATTAAGCCAATCGAGCAGGTCACGGATGGGGTCGGGTGTAAGCAGACTGTTAAAGAACGCCGCGTCGAGCCGTCGGCCGCGTAGCCGCTCTACAGGTTCCTCTACCAAACGAAGCAGACAGCGGCGCAGGGCTTCCTTGCTATCATTGTCGCGTGCAACCTCAAGTCCCAAGCCGCCCTGATCCGATTTTAGCAATGCGCAAAGAGTCCAGTCCTTGGCATTGACCTGGGTCCAGAAGACACCTCGGTATTGCAATTCGGCCAGAGGCTGAAGCTCTTTTGCGCATTCTTCGACTGCGCGAAGTTGCTGCCGGCTGGTGCCCGGTAGATAGATAATTGGGACGGCCTCCGCGGGCCAGTCCGCATCGGGCAGTTTTCTGGCGATCATGGCGCGAAGCCAAATTGCCGGGCCGGTCCTCGCTTGCAATTCGTAAGGACCAAGAGTGAGCAACTGCGGTAGTCGGCTTCGAATCAGAGATATAAGCGGTTCCCACTGGCGGTCATGGTCGGTCCAGAGGATGACTGCTGGGGCGACCTGGTCGTTGGGATTGTAGGCAGCTGCTTTTTGCAAAGATGCTACAATGGCGTCAAATACAGTATCATTCATATTCATATTCAACTTCTGCGTTCCCGCACTATCAAAGCTCCCAACCTTCGCAAAACTTTTCCAGTAACTCCCCCTGCCGCGATTCGACAATCTTAGGGGTCCACTCATCTTGAGCCAACACTTGCGTAGTAATCGCAAAGCTAGAGACGCCGGCACGATTCTGAAAATACTTCTCCTTCTTTTCGTTAAAGTCGAGATTACTTGCTTGGGTATTTTTTCGACGCGAGAGAAGCACCAAGTTGCCGATTCGGTGGAGCCATTCCCACCGCTCCGAAATGTCGGGCCAGACCTTAGCCCATTCACTGTCCTCAGGAACTGTCTGGGGCAGGACGTGCTCCACGGTAAGGATGTTCAGGTTGTACATAGCCGCTTGATCCGAGAGGAACGAATCTAGCCGGAGCATTACGTAGGTCCGGACAGGTTTGTGGACTTCATAAATGTCACCATCAAGTGCATTGAGCGTGTCCCGCTTCGCGGTCTCGGTAAGCATAAGTGGGGATCCTTTTGCCCAGAGATCCTCGTCACCTTCGATAGCCTGAATCACCTTGGCGTATCTTTCGATCCGATCATTGATTCCAGTCCGTCGGATAAACAAACTCGCTGCTAGACGCTCCAAAGACCGATAGAACCGCTCCAGTGTTTCCACTTCCCGGCGGTGCAAACGCATGAAAAGCATTGCTGGCGGAATCCAATCTAGGTTATCGATCCGCCGGAGCCACTTGAGCATGTTGTTCACGCCGCTAGCATCTTGACTGCTCTCGTAAGTAGAATTTGTGACAATGTCGTATGCTTCGGCGTAAGGAACAAGTATGTCGTTTACTAGTCTTTGGTGATCAGTTTCTTTACTGAGAACGTATTCGCGGAATGCTTCAAGTTCAGTTGTCTTCGCCTTTGCCTTTTGGTAAATCATGCGGATATGTCTGAACAACTCGTTGAAGGCCTCTCGGCCCAAGTTCTCTTCGGCATCTTCCCACTTTTCAGTGTAGTGCTCTCGCTGTTTCTCGGGGATCTCTCCGATGATGTCTGACTTGAGGATATCACATGGCAAAAGGTCAAGCCCCCGATCATTCAGCACAGAGAAAATTCGATAAGCCGATTGCATACTGGGTGTCGAGACAGCCACCAAGTAGCAGCGATTTACAATGAACTTGCCCAATGCAAACGCCTCTTGGGCATCTATCTTCTCAAGACATTTAACGTATAATTTGGCATTCGCCTGGATGTTCTTTTGGGGATCTGTCAGGTTGTCGCCGTCCAAATCCAATAGTTTTGCTAATCCGCTTTCAGTTTGGATGTAGCGGTGGAAGAATTCCTGATCACGTTCTCGCGGCGTCAACCGGGGCTTTGGTGGTCGATCTTCCGCCAGGTCGCCTGGCTCATTAATGTACTTCGCTAAAGAATGCGCTTCATCACCAGATAACTTCTCAACTAGGGCTGCCAGAAGCAACGTAAGGGTCACAAGCCGCTGATGACCATCGATCACCTCTGCTCGGGGTGCCTCTTCTGTCTTGATAAGCACTATACTTCCAAGAAAATATGGGTCATCTGACTCAGTTGCGGTCTGTTGCTGCATAAAGCCCTGAATGTCGTCAAACAGATCGCCAGCTTCCTCTGTTGTCCAGGCATACGGACGCTGGTACACCGGAATTACAAAATCAAACTCCGGGCTAAATATCTTGCTTATCGGATATTCGTGACCAATGATTCTTGCCATGATCCATTTCCCTTCATAGCCCGTTAGTGGGCCTTGTATCTATTGACCTTTGCATAGTTAATGATCCTTTTCCAATGGTAATTTGGCGTAATTGAAAAAGGATCGTAAGAGTACTTGATTATGGTGTTGTTTTTCGATGGAGTAAAAGACTTCGGTATGCA
>JBEKJD010000378.1:0-3629 GCA_050011415.1 Dissulfurispiraceae bacterium
CGGCCGTGGACGGCACATCCGCCGCGGCAACGGGCGCGATGGCCTGCGCGGCTAAAGGCTGCAAATCACCGGTGGCCAGCGGAGCGTCGAGCATCCATAAGCTTGCGCCGTCGTTATATCGCGCGATCAAATCGTCGGAAGCATTCACCTGGCCGTCACGATTATAATCGTACAAATTTGTAAGCGGGGCCAACGTAAAGCCCGTTCGGTGAGTGCGAGCTGCTTCTTCATCGCTGATATTCACGGTCGCGTTATCGCCCGACTCTCCCTTCAGATTACCGAAGTAGAACACATCAGGGGCGGCCAGGCCGGTGTTGTCATTTGCCTTGACCGTTACCTGGAGCCACTCGTTTTCAATGACGTTGTCGGCCCAAATGATAGTAACGCGATCGGAACCGTTGACGCCCGCGTTGGGCCGAACCGTGATGCTAATCGGATCCACCGGGACAAGCGACCAACCTTCGGGATCGTCGTCGTTGCCGACTTTGAACACGAAGTCGGTCTTTGTCAGGGCGGTGGCCGGCAGGCCCTTAATATCCACCATAATTCCGTTGATGCCGCGGCTGTAACTGGTATAGTTGGCAAAAGTCGCCGGAGAGCCGGGCAGCAGGGCCGACTTATCCGTGGCAATCGCCGCATCGTCCGTTGTCCGGTCGAAGCGGGAATTGTTATAAAAGACGTTTCGACCTTCAACAGTGCTGGAAATCTTGATGCTGCCGTCGGCATCGGTCCAGATAAGACGGTCATGCGCGGAACCATCAACGGATACGAGCAATGGTGTTGTTCCGGCAACAGCGGTCGAATTTACCATGAACAGCATATTGGCAATCGTTCCAGTGCCGATGTCCGACGGGGGATCTGCCCTCCACACACTGATCCTCAAATCGCCATCTGCAAATAGGTTGGCAATCATCGACCAATTGTTTGTGCCGGGCCAGAAGCTGCCAAAACTTACATCTGGTGTACCGTCATTCTTTATGGCGATCTGAAGTATGTTGGGATCGAAGAAGACGTCAAAATCTGCGTGATATACGCCATATAAGTCTATACCAGGCACAATAGCAATATTGACCGGGACATTGACTGATCCGCCGGGCGTCGCTGCAATACCGAGTGGAATGCTGACTTGCGGATCGACGGCGAGCGTTTGCGGCAGGGGATAAACACCCGTCGGCAGATTGGGAATTTCAGGTCTGGGAATACCCGCCCACTTTTGCACCACGTAAGAAGCGTCTAATGCGGAAAGGGTTCCATCGCCGGTCGTGTCGCCGACGATAATAGGATCGGTCCACAGCGCGGCGTCAAACCCTGTATCCAGATTAACAACCACCCGCGAAATCAGGGTTGCGTCGAAAGAGTTGTATTTTTGGCTGCCATCGGCGTCGCCAAGGTACATTGCTTTGTGGATGGCATAATCGGCTGTGGCGGAAATATTACCTTCGTTGACGCGTAGGTGCGTTAACTTGATGACCTCACTGTTTCCATAAGGCGCGGTAGCGGGCACGTCTGCAATCAATGAGATCAGGTTGACGTTGGTTCCAGTGAGCGCCACAGGTCCGGACAACGAGAGTTTCAACAAGCCGGGCGCTTCGAGGTTATATGTCAATGCCCAACTCCCCGGCACTCCCGATCCCTTAATCGCAGGCAGTATAGTGGTGGGACCGGGATTGAAGTGCAGGAGCGTGGGATCGTATTCGACCCAAACATCCACGGCCGTTACCCCGGCGGCATTGTCGATGCGGATCGGCAAGTAGGTGCCCGTGGCGGGAACATTGACCGGTTGACCGGCGCCGCGGGCAAAGTCGGCCACACTCACCACGCGATTGCTCGATGGAGCAACGGTAAACGTCGTTATGAAATTGCCGCCGGGATTGCCGTCGCCGGAAGGGAATGTACCAGTGTATTCACCATCGAGCAAGGAGCCTGCATTATCCTTCCAGGCGTTGAAACCGCTTACCAGAGTGACGGTATACGTATCGGCCGCGAGCACGTCGCCCGTTTTGACAAAGCTCATCGTGTTGGTCGTGGAATTCCAAACCATGGATCCCTGGACGGTACCCACCGAATTCCCCACCACGGTAATGTCGGGTGTATTTCCAGGCGAATATAGACCCTGATACAGATTAAGCGTCGAAGTATCAGCAGCACGATTGAACTGCACGTCGAAGCCGCTGGCATTGGTCGTGAAGCTCGTCACCCGGAAGGTGTTGGGATGAACGTTAACGTTAACCGTATCCGTGCCCACGCCTCCGTCGCCGTCATCCACTTTCACCGTTACGACATAATTACCTATAGTCGTATAGACATGGCTGAGCGTGAAGTTCCGGGTGGAGGCGCTGAGCGTCTGATCGGGCGGCTGGGTCGTATTATTACCATCGCCGTACCATACTTTTACCGCCCAGGGAGCGTCGGCGCCCGGATCCTGGAACGTGCCGCTCTGGGTCCAGGTGGTTCCCGCGTCAACCACGGCGTCCGGACCGGCGTTGACATTGTATGGGGCAACGTTGTTGACCGTGATCGTGGTTGTGTACTCTCGATACGTTCCCGGAATGCCGAAGTCGCCGTCCTTGTCGCGGATCGCCATGCGGATGGTCTTAGAGGGATCGTCGTTCAAATACGAGCCGGGAACGGTAACCGAGGCGGAGGTCGAATCGACAATCTCAAACGTCCCGTCATTGTTGAAGTCATAGGCGTAATGGTAGCCGTAGCTTCTGTCATTGCTTGATACATCGTTCTGACCGACGAACAACACCAAACCATCTGAACCTTCGTTGACAGGCCCGCCGTTGAGCGGTATCGCCGTGGGGGCGACGTTGTGGACCGTGCGGTTTAACGTGCCCGCGTTGGCGTGAGCTCCGTCTTGATCCACCAATGTAACGTTGATGGGGCTGGTGACCAGGGCGTTATCATCGTAAATATGGGTTTTCATGCCGCCTGAGGTATAAGTGTCAGAGGTATTATCTCCCCAGAATACAACCCACTGCGTCACTGTATCCAGGACGCCGGGATCGTGGATCGCGCCAAGAGTCAAGGTATACATCGATCCTTCGTCGACATCAGCCGCACCGCTCAGATCAATCGTCGGCGGCACGTCGTTGACATGGACCGTCGTATAGTAGTCAGTATATCCGCCGTCCTTGTCGATGATTAGCCCGTGCACGGTAAAGTCACTCGGGCCGTCCACCAGATAACTCGAAGGAATTGCAGCCGAGGCGGAAGAACCGGAACCGGCATATGTGCCGTTGCCGACTTCAAATACCCCGTCGTTGTTGAAGTCGTAGGCGTAACGTAAACTGCTGGCGTCCACCGGCGAAGGATCGTACTGGTTGCTGAACGAGACCGTTCCGCTCCCGCCCTCAGTAATCGGGGTGATAGTGCCGCTGTTGGTGAATGTAGCCGTCGGGGCCACGTTGGACACGGAAATCGTCTGACTGTCGGAACTGCTAGTTCCCTCGTCATCCATGACGGTCAGCACGATTTGGTAGCTGCCATTGTCGTCTGGCGTGAAACTGAAGTTTGTGTGGTTGATGCCCGTGTCAGTCGCGAAAGCGGTAGACATGTTGCCATTCTTGTAAACGTTCCACGTGTAGGTCAGAGGGTCAGTGGTAGCCGGGTCAACCGTCGAGCCG
>JBEKJD010000379.1:0-3030 GCA_050011415.1 Dissulfurispiraceae bacterium
TGTGGAACTCGGCCAGCGCGCCGGCAACGATTCGCTTACCGCTTACATTCTGAGCAAGGATGGAAATTTCACTTTTTTCGATCTTTTTGGCAACAGTCGGGATTACAAAGTATTAGGACGCGAGCAAGCGACTCCTCCGGCCGGATCAAAGTCGCACACAATCAGTTTTGTCGAACGTTTTGCCGGTTCCATGTACTCGCTGCTCTGGTCCGACGGTTCGATTTCGCTGGTCGAGGTCGAACTAAGCCCTCATTTTGATGAAACTGGACTACGGAGCGTGAAACATGAACTTCACACATGGGCTGAATTGCCGGCCAAGGGAAACGATACGCCGTTGATAGCCTTGGCACGACGATCCGAAGAAGGCACGATGACCTTTGTCAAACTGCTGCCGGCAAACAAGATTTCCATCGCCCAACAAACGGCCACTGAAAACCTGCTTGGTGAAAAAGAAACCAAAAGCTTCCAATTGCTGATTGAGGAAGGCATTCCTGGGCCGATTAGCGCCATGACCATGGATCGAACGGGCAAGACGCTTTATGCAGGCACTACAAACGGCTGCCTTTTGCGTTGGGAGTTGACCCACGACGGCCGGATCGATTATTCGGAGATCGTTCGCGCCTTTCGCGACGACCGCACGATCACGTCATTGGCCATGGTCTTTGGGGATGCATCGTTGGCGGTGGGTGATTCAAATGGCGAAGTAACAACCTGGTTTGAAATTCGCAACGGAAATTCCCGGAAACTTCGCCTTATTCACAAACTTTCCAAACACGATCGACCTGTAAATGATATTTTGCCGTCAAGCCGCGACAAATCGCTTTTAAGTCTCGGCAATGAAGGAACAGTGAACCTGGACTACACCACAAGTGAAAAGCAGTTACTTTCGGTGGTTAATTCCGGGTCGATTTCCAAGATCGGCTACGCCCCTCGTGGAAACGCCTTGATAGGTCTCGACGATCAAAACCGTCTTGTGGTTTGGAAAATCGATTGCCAGCATCCGGAGATCAGCTTGGCAGCGCTTTTCGGCAAGGTCCAATACGAGGGATATATCGAACCTGCTTATAAATGGCAGACGACCGGCGATGAGCCGAAATTCAGTCTGGTGCCGATTATTTTCGGCACTCTGAAATCAACATTTTATGCAATGTGTTTTGCCGTGCCTCTGGCGCTGTTCGGCGCGGTTTACGTCAGCCATTTCACCACCCCGGGGTTTAAACGCAGCATCAAGCCGATTGTCGAAATCATGGCGGCGGTGCCATCCGTGGTGATCGGCTTTTTGATCCTTCTATGGCTAGCGCCAGTAATGGGCAAATGGCTCGTGGCGGCTTTTGCCGGCATGGCGACTCTTCCTATTACATTTGTCCTTTTCATGATCCTTTGGCAGCAAATACGAAAATTCGATTGGACTAAACGCCTGGAACACGGATACGAGTTTTTGATTCTAATGCCGGTCATTATGATTGGAGCCTTATTAGCCGTCTGGATAGAGCATCCCGTGGAAGTATTGCTGTTTCAAGGCAACTTTAAACAATGGCTGTTTAATGTCACAGAGAAGCCTTACGATCCGCTGAATAGTCTTGTAGTAGCCTTAGGACTGGGATTCGCGATCATACCCATCATATTTTCGATTGCAGAAGACGCATTATCGAGTATCCCGCACGATCTTACGGCTGCTTCGCTGGTCATGGGAGCAAGCCGTTGGCAGACACTGTGGCGCATTATTTTACCTTCGGCCAGTCCGGGAATCTTCGCCGCAGTGACGATCGGCTTCGGCCGGGCGGTCGGCGAAACGATGATCGTACTGATGGCCACCGGCAATACGCCGATTCTGGATCTAAGCCCGTTTAATGGATTTCGTACCCTATCGGCGAATATCGCTGTGGAAATTACAGAAGCTCCGGTCAACGGAACGCTTTACCGAGTATTGTTTTTATGTGCCGTATTGTTGTTTCTCCTGACATTCCTGCTGAACACGCTGGCCGAACTGGTTCGCCAACATCTACGCAAACGCTACGGCCATTATTGAACACGGGCCGGCGTGCGGGTGGATTTTGGCGGCAAGGCGAGCCGTTTGTTTGGGCCACGGGCGCTGCCCTGGCGCTGACACTACTGTTGACATTTGCCTTGTTAGCAGTGGTATTGTGGAATGGTTTGGGAGTTTTCTGGCTGCATGCGGTTGCGGAAGTCGAACTGGCTGACGGTAAAAAACTTCTCGGTGAAGAATTACAAACCGAGATTAATGCCGATACCGGAGTGGAAAGCATCAAGTTCAAGGTGGGCAATATGGAAGACGGCCCGGCTTTCCGCTGGATCGACGCAAAAACAATTCGCTCGACTATCTATCCCAAAGATGCGTTCGTTCTCGAGCGCCTTACAAACATGAATTATTACGGTTATTTGCGGGAACTCGTTCTCCCCTCTACCTTCGGGAGAGGGGCCGGGGGTGAGGGCGTCAATGATACCAACTGCGTTCCTGCCCTCACCCTAACCCTCTCCGGGCACCAACCAAAGGTTGGTCGGGAGAGGGGACAAAATATTTCTATACATTCACTTGCCGCCGCTATTGCCGCCACACAGAATGCGTTTGCGAAAGAAGTAGCGCCGATTCAAGCCAAGCAAGCGGCTTTGGCCGGTGAACTAAAAAATCACGTCAAGTATGAAATATTACGAATTAATTATCAACGGAAACAAATCCTTACCGCCGACCATTCCAACGATTCCGAGGAAGCAAAACGACTTGCCCTACAACTCACGGAACTTCAAGCCAAGGAAGAACGCTTAAAAAAAGAGTCTGACCGGCTTACCACCGAGATTGAAAAACGTGAAGCCGACGTGCGTGCAAATGCGGCAATCTTTGCCGACGCCTCCGGGCGCGAAAAAAACATAGCGCTATTGGATATTGTCCGCTTCTACTGTCCCAATCAGATGGGCATAGGCGGCAAATTGGCGCACTATGGCGCCAAAGTATGGGAATTGCTGACGGCCGATCCACGCGAGTCGAATCAGGACGGCGGACTGTTTCCCGCC
>JBEKJD010000380.1:0-6254 GCA_050011415.1 Dissulfurispiraceae bacterium
TTGTTCAGTGCAACGTCTAATGTCTGCTTTTTGCCGGCTTGAATCTGGAAGTCGCTGGAATAAGACTCAAAACCTTCCTTAAGCACTGAAAGCTTATATTTGCCAACGGGAATCTCAATCGTGATCGGCGCCGCGCCACTGCGATACATCGATTCGATTTTCCCCAGTTCGCTTAAGACTTCAACCATTGCGTCGTGCTCGCTTACCTTCACCAGCAGCGTTCCTGAAAGCGGGTTGGGTTTTTCCAGCCGAACGCTCACGGTTTTTTCGCCGCGTTTTTCCAGCGTGAAATCCTGGGCAAAGAACTCGAAGCCTTCTTTTTGAACCTTGAGCCGGTGTTTGCCCGGGTCGATGGAAAAGACCAGCTTTCCCTCGCCGCTTTGCTCAGTAATTTCGACCTTACCCTCCTCGTCCGATACTTCCACTTTTGCCCCGGGCTCGTTGACTTCAACCACTAGAGTGCCCTCCGACGTTTTCATCATCAAGAAGATTCCCAGCAGTAGGGCCAGAAAACCAAATCCCAGTGCCACGGCAATCCAGATCTTCCGCCGATTCCCGATTTTTTTAACTACAGTGCCGCCGGACTGGAGCAGCCGATCGGTTAGCGGCACCGGCTCTTTAAGCAAATCGTCGAATTGCGTTTTTGGGATTCCCCCGGCTAGTTCCACCTGCTCGGCCCAGATCCCCGCTTCATGTTGCTGGGAGTCCAACGCCTCCCCATGTGCCCCCGTACTTGCCGGAGCGTGGACTTGGCCGGAAGTTTCCGCAATTCGGCACTGTCGCAATTGGGCGATCACCTCGCTCATCGACCGCTGGCGATCATCCTGATTTTTGGCCAGCATCCGCTGAAAGATCAAATTGAGCGAATCGGGCACATCCTTCCTCATTGCCCGCAACGACGGGATCGGCAGCTCGCGGTGGGCGATGATTATCTTGGTCAATGTATCGCCTAAATACGGCGGCCGGCCGACGAGCAAATAATAAAGCGTGCAACCAAGGCTGTAGATATCGGCCCGGGCATCGGCTTGCCGCGTATCCAATGCCTGCTCGGGCGACATGTAGTCCAGCGTGCCCATCACCTGGCCGCTCAGTGTGAGCTCATTGTCGGCTGCGGAATTCAGTGCCCCTACTTTTTCCTCGATTCGCGCCAAACCCATATCGAGGACTTTGACGATATTGTGTTTGTCCAAAATGAGGTTCTGCGGCTTGATGTCGCGATGAATGATTCCCTGCTGGTGGGCATATTCCAATCCCCGCGCCGCTTGAACAATGCAATCGACCGCCTGAGCTACTGTAAGCGGACCGGACTCTTTTACCACTTTTGCCAGATCCTTTCCCTCGACGTGCTCCATCACCAAAAAATGCACTCCCTTATGTTCATCGGCGTCGAATGCCGTCACAATATTGGGATGGGAGAGCTTTGCCGCGGCTTTAACCTCGCGCTGGAACCGCTTGACCATATCGTCCGATTTGGTGAATTCCGATGGCAGCACCTTAAGCGCCACGATCCGGTCCATTTTTCGATGTCGGGCTTTGTATACCTGGCCCATGCCTCCCCCGCCCAACCGATCCAGAACCACGTAATTTCCCACCACCAATCCCCGGGTTTTACCTTGATATACCGCCTGTACTTGAAATCGCGTCATTTTCTTGTGGTAGTACAGGGACTCGGCCAACTGTTTCCCGTCAAGGGGACGCTGTTCGTCCGGCAGGGAGTTTATAAAATCTTGCACATCCTTGCGGCCCATCAGACCACATTCCGCTAAAGAATCGATGAACTTAGACAGACTTACTATTTCTTGAGGATATTTGGTTGAGGGCGACAACTTTGAGGGCTGCTTCGTGGATTCGCCGGTCCCAGGCCGCGAAAAATGCGTTTTGTCCATGCTCTTGCCCTTTTTAGTGGGCGACTGGCCAAATATCTTCCGGATCAAATCCCTGTCGCTGAAGATATAATGTTTTAAGTAGTCTTCCGCCTGGGGTTGTTCTCCTGTCTTCTGCCGGTACTCGATATCCAAAAGCAGCAGTTCCCGCAACAGCACCGAGCGAACCGGTTCCTCTATCCCAGAGACAAATTCACTTACTGCAGGCCGCTTGCCTGATTGCCACTGTGTTTCAAAGGCTTGGCAGATCGCATCGACCTGCTCGAACACCTCAGGGGTCAATGAAGGTTTTCCCGATAATTCGCTCATGAGTCACGATCTTTCGACCATATCGCCCGAATTCCCCGCAGCCTGCGCTCCACCGTTCTTAAGCCGCATTGCAACCTTTGGGCTATTTCCTCGTTCGAGTACCCTTCCATTTTCAGTAGCGCCAATTTCCGCAGCGAGTCATCTTTGAGGCGATCCAAAAGTTGTTGGAATTCCTCGACCATTTGTGCCGCAAACTCCGGAGTCGGCTCCCGATCGGCAATCACCCCGATCCCCGTTTTATTAGTACTGGATTCAGGATTCAAGAAAGCCGACTCCCCGCGCACGCGGCCGGCGCCCCGCTTGCGCCGGCGATTGACTTCGATTTCCTTCGATGCCTTTCGGCAAGTTATTATCACCAACAGCCGCCACAGATCGGTGCGATCGTTCAATTGCGGGAACTTTTTCTGATGCACTCGCAGGCAGAAGCTGTGAAAAGCGCTTAAGGCAATATCTTCTTCATCGGCAGCTCGACGCGGCGTGGACTTCAGGCGTTTCTGAGACAGCCGCACTAGCCGATCGAAATACCGATCCCAAAGTTGCTGGACGGCGGTTGCGTCGCCCGCTTTGAGTCGCCTGATCCAGTAGGTGACAGAGTTCTCTGTCATTGTCCCATCCCCCTCCCTAGACGGCCAATAATTACATCTATTGTACTGCAATCACAGAGCTTGTCGATAGGGGGCTGGCAATTCTTTTACGTTACTTGGCGGGTAAAAAGCAGGAATCGGAATATATCTTTATAAAGGATTATGGCGGCGTACCAACCCAGTCCTTTGGTAAATCTGCATCATTTTTATAAAGGAGGCTGAAATCATGAAAAGGCTTTTACTCCTGCTTTCTTTAGCAATGGCGTTTACCTCGAACATGGCCATGGCACAAGTTCAGCCTAATGTGGTTTACATAAACGATACTGGTCATGACATATATATCGACAGTCCACACCATTCTTCCACGGCGGAGGAAGGTTACCTTCGGGGACGTGCCGCCCTGGTGCATGCCGAAGCGGATTACGTCCTCAAAATGTCTCAAGCAATGACTATTATGCAAGAAGCTCGTACACGCGATATAGAAAATCGTGTACTGGCAACGGATGCCTACTTCAGAATAAAAGATATCAACCACAGGAACCGGAACGGTAAGAACCTTTCGGAAAAATCGTCATATAAAGTCACCGAGAACGTTCGTGTAAAAAAAACCGACAAGAAAATCGAACCGCCTTTGGCGGATGCTCGGGATAACAAGCCCATTGCATTGAAAGATCCGTCTTTCCCCAACCTCAAAGAGGTAATCGGGCAGATCGTGACGATATGCAGCAACTTTCACGAGAATATGGCTCACATAGAGCCTACCGATTAAGAGCTTATCCCAGAACCGATATCCAAGTGTATATGTATGAATCAATGTAAGGACAACACAACTTGTTTTTCATGGAGGATTTTCGTATGCACGCTGAAAAAACGTGTCCAAGCTGGCGTATTCCAGACGGACTCTGGGCCAGAATGGAATCTTTTTTACCCAAGTACCGCAAATCTTCCCTTGGCGGATGGCCACGGTTGGAATTGCGAAAAGTCGCCGACGGTATTTTCTACGTATTACGCAGCGGTTGCCAATGGAAAGCGGTTCCGCAGGAATTCGGCTCCGGCAGTTCCCTGCATCGGTACTTCCAGGAGTGGGCACTACGCCATGTGCTCCACCAACTTTGGAAATATCTGCTGCGACGATACGATCACTTTCACGGCATACAGTGGAAGTGGCAAGTTCCGCGATCTTGGTCAAATACTTCCGCTGCCCGCCGGAAACGCTTGCCGCCGACGCCGCTACCGGCCGCACATCAAGTCGCGCTGGGAAGAACAAACCGCCAAACGCACCCGAGGCCGCCGCGCTCGACGCTGGGTGGTCGAACGTATCGCCTCCTGGATAAATCGCTTCCGGCGGATTCTCATCCGTTGGGAAAAGAAATCGATAAATTACGAAGCTTTGCTCCATTTGGCTTTCGCTTATGTTACTTGGAGACAAACTATAGTTTTAGGATAAGCTCTAAGTCTCTCAATAGTCACGTAGACTCATAAACTTTGTTTTATCTTGTAAAATCTCTTGCTACTTTCATAATCCAAAAACGGACCTCCTCGGAGAGTTGAGGCCACAGATTCAACAGCTCTTTTAGGAGCGGATCCGCAAGAAATGAGCCTTTTTTTGCACTCGGTGCGCCGAGTGCGCCGGATTTTGCGCCACTGGAAATTTCCGATTGACGCAACTGCTTAATAGAATTAGTATTTAGGGAATCCGGTTCGAGTCCGGCCGGCTATTTTAGGCTAAGGCTTTAGACTATATTTTTTAGGTTATAGAGTTATCTCCCTGCTTGCGTACCTATGCGCGGCCGCCTACATTGATAAAGGTGGGAAATACCGGATAAGGTAAGTTCATCCCCTAGGCAAAGTCCAGCCGCGTTAGATGTGTCGATTCCGTGTCCGAACCTCTTGATTCCAAGTCCGAATCACTTGTTGAAACGACATTGCCTGCCGATTCAAAGCGGGGGCGATGGGGACGACGGCTAAGACGGGCGGCGATTGCGACGTTGGTCATATTCATTGCAGCCGGGTTCGTCGTCAAAGACTACGTGCGGACCTTATGCTCCCTCCGCCGAGTTCCTGGAACAAACGCGTTCGTGATGGACTATTATGTTGACTACCATATCGACAAGATTCGCAATCGCGGCATGGATGTCCACAACATTGAAGATAGCTGCCTCGCAACCCTCTTTCCTGATTTCGTCCTGCCGATTGCGACCCGCTTGAAGCGGGTGTACTTGCCGGAGGAGACTAAAGTCGTCGAAGAAAGCGGCCAACATTGTTCAACGGTTGCCCTTCGCTCGAAGAATGGAAATGTTTTCTTTGGCCGGAATTACGACTGGAGAAATAATGCGTGCTTGATCCTCCGAGTGCATGATCAAAAGGGGCTGGCATCGATTGCCGTAATTGACTTGGCCGGTCTGAATTTGAATCGCGCGGACTTGGATCAGACCAGCTTCATTAGGCGCCTTCCACTTCTCTTTGCACCGTACTACGTGATGGATGGCATGAATCGGCATGGCGTGGCGGTTTCGACAATGGGTTTGGACTATGCCAAACCTCCCGTGAATCCGAAACATCCGTCGATTATCAAATTCACGCTCGAGCGGGTAATTCTCGACTATGCCAAGGACGCCGACGAAGCCGTTGATCTGGTACGTGCCTTTAATGTGCATTTCGTGGGAGGGCCGTACCACCTCATGGTTGCCGACGCGTCCGGCCAATTTCGGATCATTGAATTCATCGACGGAGAGATTCGAGTAACTCCCGCCGAAGGGTCTTGGCAGATTTGCACGAACGATATCGTGTGGAAAAAATCGGATCTTGAGCGAGCCAAGTCTTGCCGGCGTTACCGAACCGGATCGGACGCGGCGGAGAAGCTAGGCGGAGTCGTCGATTACGCTGCTGCCCGCCGAGTCGCCAGGAGTATGTCGGTTGAGAACTTGACGATGTGGACGAGCGTGTACAACTTAACGACTCGGGAGGCTCGCGTCATTTACAAATCCAGCCTGGATGCGGAATATCGTGATGCGATCCAATGCGTAAACGGCTACGAACAAACACATCCGCCGACTGAGAAGTACCCATAACCGGCCCACCAATTGAAGGGTTTCTGAGAGCCCACCGAGGCCCCTGCGCGGCTTGACGCCGTGCGTGGTGCGGGTGGCTGTGAAGTGGTAGAATGATGTAGCAACACGACGATTGTTCCGATATCGGGGCGACGTCGGGCAGGCGCCTCGTTGGGCATGTGGTCCGGCAACATGAATACCCGAGAAGAATTCACCGTTTACGAAAGTCCGGTGCGATTCCATGAGAACCGCATTCGCGCAGCCGCCCTTTATTGCAGCGACGGGCGGTTTGGGGAACATGTCGACGATTTTCTGCATAACGCCCTGAAACTTCCGCGATATGACCGTCTCGCGGTGCCGGGAGGCGCCGCCTGCCTGGCAGGGCACCTCTTTGCCTATCGCGAAGAATGGGGCCTTGTCGAGCAACT
>JBEKJD010000381.1:0-3055 GCA_050011415.1 Dissulfurispiraceae bacterium
TCCAGCCAGGATTAAACGCACCAGCGGGCGCCCCTGCCCGGCCAGGTTGGTCATCATTCTGATTTCGTCGAGCAAACGCAGCGGCAAAGTGTGGGCTTCATCGACGATCAAAACCATTCCCCGATAGGGCGATTTTCCCAAGGTCAAATAATCGACCAGGGCGATACGAAGTTCACCCTCGTCCATGCCACGGTAGGACTGACCTAATTTATAAAGAATCGCCTGGAACAATGATCTCCGCGTACTCAACCGGCCGCATGAGAGTTCGGCAACTGGGAAAGTTTCTTTGAACTGCTCGGCCAACAAGCGGCAGAGCAGGGACTTGCCCGTTCCGGTGGGACCGAGGACCATGCCCACTCCTTCACCGCGCTCGATGCACCGCGTTAGTGCAACGCGCGCGGCTTCGATGTTTGCGGCGGGAAAATACTGGTCCGTTTGAGGTACGGAGGCGAAGGGCTGTTTTTTCAAAGCAAAAAAGGCGCCGTACATGGCACATATTCTCTAGTTTTATTAGATTATTTATTCGATCAAGTCACGCAGACTTGGCATATTTTCACATATCGCGGGCGCAAACTCCCATAGCATCAATTCGGCTGTCAGGAAGTGAATTATGAGGGGGGATTTTTGATTGGAAATAAGGGATAAGCGGGAAAGATGGGAGTGTGATCTCTGTACTTAATCCCAGCAGTGTGGTGCTGTTGAAGTGTGCCACTGGCTCTGCCAGTGCTTCCATCGGAACTTATCAGGAGATGGCTCCTTTTGGTAAACCGTGAATTATCGGCAAGTTGAAATGCTTCTGTCGTGCGGGTAGATCGATGTAGTACGACCATTTCCAGTCCACGGCCTGCCGACAAAGCCCTCGCTTGACCGTTGTGGTGTGGATGTACTCCAAGTGAAACACTGGCAAAGCCAGTGGCACACAATCCCAGCCACTTTCGTCAGTGCCACCCCGCGCCTTTCGAGTGCGCTACTCGCCACGGCCGAACGGGTAAAGGATAAAAGGGATAAAGGTTAAAGGTTAAGCGTGCTTACGCCAATAGTATAGCAACGCCGACAAAGCGATCGCGGACAACATAACAAGGCTACCGGGCTCAGGAACAATTGCCACGCGGAACCCGTTGTCAGGGTCTATCAGCGTTGGGTCGTCGCCGCCGAGGCTGGTGGCTTTAAGGAGATCGGAATTACCTCGCCATACGCTGCCACTCACGCCACGATAACCACCGAACGGTCCGCTAAAGCTTGCCTCATTCCACTGCAGGAGATCGCCCCCTTGGTCATACGTACCATAAGGACCGGGTGACAACGTAAACGCACCCACCGGGGTCAAGTAATTCGTCGGGTCGGTGTAGCTGTGATTCCCCGTTCCATAATGGTCGTAGAAGTTCGCATGCTTGCCCGTATCAGGAAGAGTGTTGATCGGTGCAGTGTTGCTCTTCGTGGGGTATAACCAGTAACCTGCATTGGTCCCGCCGCCCTTGTAATATGCCGCCTTGTACCATTCATCCTCCGACGGAATGACATAGATGGCGTTCGCATTTCGCGTTACTGCCATGAGATCTATATTGCTCATGGCACCGTTGAGGTAATACGAGCCATCCTCTGTTGTCGTAAGGTCTTGCGAGCCGGTCGGCTGGCCGTTTTGCAGCCAGTTGCAGAAGCGTGCTGCCTCGCCCCAGGTGACCTCGAAGATCGGACAGTTGACGCCTTGGCTGTAGCCACCCGTGACCGAGTAGCTGTAGTTGCCCGAACTGCCGCTCTGAGTAATGCCGAGGGTCGGATAGTCCGTGGCCATGCCACTGTAATACAAGCCGTAGGTATCGGTCTTCGCCACGGCGTTGAGGAACTGGCAATACTGGCCAACCGTCACGTCATACTTGCCCATCTGGTACGTGTAGCCTACCGCGCCATAGCCGGTCAACGTATCGGCCGCGTTGCCCGGGTCGCCCACGGGGACGAACTGCAAGCTCGTCTGCCCATAGGACATATTGAACACGTCGGCCGCCTGGGCGGCCATGGCGGAGGCCAACACGGCCGACACGAAGAAACCCCTCATCAGTGCTTTGGTAAACATCATTTATCTCCTCCGGTAAGTAAAAGTAAGATGTAAAAGGAAAACGTCAGCTCCAAGCCCCGCGTGGCCTGCGCGCAGCACGAGGCGGGATACAAACCAAGGGAAAAGCGTCCAGCCAAGAACTGCCCGCCGGGAAGCTGATGGCTTACGCGGCAAGCAACACGGCTAGGTATGCAAACGCTGCCTCGATATCAGGGTCACAGAATGCCGGAGACTACAGGCTTCTCCAGGCGAAAGGAGACTTACTCTTTCGTTAGTACCCATCGCCGGATTCCCCCTAATTTAACATGCCGTTGTGATCTTGGCAAGGAGGGGGTGGGGTGCGCAACTGGGAATCTTGGCGTACCGACTGAAATCTCGTTCGAGGAGCAGTATTTGATTAGTTCATTACCCCAGATGGATAAAGAACCAATACACGCTCCCGATACATCCCAAAACTATCAACCCTCCCAGCAAAATCATTGTCCACCGACGAATTGTTTGCCGACGGCGGCGGGCAATAGGATCGGATGAGCGGTCTTTGCCAGGAACCACGCCAATTATCGGGACCGGCAAAAAGGGTTCCAAGTCGGCGATTGTGGCCAGCACGGGCTGGGTTGTCAGACCCGAGGAAAAAACACCTATTCCCACGGCCATGACAAACCCGGAACACAACATCAGCTCGATGAATCCCCGATTGGATCCGGGCTGGGTGTTTGCCACGGCAAGGGGCTCCACGCGGATGAAAAAGATCGGTTCTTTCCGGCTGATATCGAATAGTTTTTGTTCGCAGAGCAATTTTTCCAGGTATTGTTGCTCGGTGTGTTCCGCGGCATTTTGCAATTGTTTCAGAGTTTCGGCGGTTTGATTTAGATTGACAGCGGCGATGTTTTCAGGGGAATTGCTTTCTTGGATTTCCTTTTCATTATTCAAGGGCGATGACTTAACCAGGGCGGGGGAAATCAAACCCTGCGACGAATTATTTGCGGGCGATTCGACGGCAAA